>JANNTO010000045.1:0-5825 GCA_031403675.1 Gammaproteobacteria bacterium
GCCGTATTCGCGTGGATAGATGGGTCCCCAGAGACCCGCCTTTTTTACCACGGCGCGCTTCACGCGCAGTACTGGCAAGAGCGCCGCAAACCCGGATTCGAGGAAGGTAGTTTCGAGCGGGATCAGCTCGCGGTCGACGTATTCCCGGAAGCGATTGATGACCACCTGTTTTGCGGGCTCAAGACCGAAATCCATGCGCAGTAGCCCCGCGATTCAGCGATGCGTGATCAGATGCGCGAATGCGGGTTGCTCAAGATGAGCGACCGCGTTCAGTGATTCAATCGTGAGCGTCTCGCCGTCGAAGAGCAAGCAGCTGACCCCGCTGTTATAGAAAGCGAGCGTCAGCCGCATCAGTTCCCGGTCTCCCATGCCCAGCGCCGGCTGCATCGCCGCGGCAAGCGAACCAGCAGAGGCGAACAGCATGGAGTTGGTGCCACGACCCGTCTCGGCGAGTAGCCGCGCCAGTGCCACGGTGCAGCGCTCGCGAAACCCTGCGAATTCCTCGACACCCGGCAATTCGCCATCAACCCAGGCGTTCAGTGCACGCGCCAGGCGCCGATGAAACTCGCGCCGGTCCGGCGACCCGGGCTGTGGTGCCTCGTCGTTCAGCGCCGCGAGCAGCGCGCGATGGTCGTATTCCTGTACGTCCGGCAACGATTGCACGGCAAGCGGGTCGCCACCCGCCTCGGCCAGGGCCCGCACGAAGGCATCGGCTGATTCGCGCTGGCGTCGCAGCGTACCGGCATACACACGATCGACCCGGCGGCCGAGCGCGCGCCAATGCCGCGCAAGCTGCACGCATTGCGCGACGCCGGTTTCCGACAGCTGATCGTAGTCACTCGCGCCGAAGGTCGCCTGACCGTGGCGCACCAGGTAGATGCGGCTCATTCAGGCCAGCCAGCCCCCGTCGGCTGTCAGGCAGCTGCCGGTCGTATAGGACGCCGCATCCGACACGAGATAGAGCACCGCACCCGCCATTTCCTCCGGCTGTGCAATGCGGCCGATCGGCACCATGCGCTCCATCGCCGCGCGCAGTTTCTCATTCTGATGAATTGCCGCGGCGAACCTGGTATCGACCAGTCCCGGCACCAGCGCATTCACACGAATACCCTGCCGCGCCCATTCCTTGGCAAGACCTTGAGTCATGTTGACGATTGCGGCCTTGGTCATCGAGTAGACCGCCTGCCCGTCCATCGGGCGGAAAGCGTTGACCGACGCGACATTGACGATGGCCCCTTTACCCTGCGCGAGCATCCGTCGTGCCGCTTCGATCGAGGCCCAGAAATAGCCACGGATGTTGACGTCCACGGTCTTCTGGTAGGCGGCCAGGTCCATCGCGACGGCCGGGCCGAAGTAGGGATTGGTCGCGGCGTTGTTGACCAGGATGTCGAGCCGGCCATAGCGGGCGTCAATTTCGCACATCACGGACGTGATCTGTTCGGGCTCGCCGATATGGCAGGCCAGCGCAATTGCATTGCCGCCGGTGGCGCGAATCTCGGCGGCAACCGCTTCGCAACCGTCCAGTTTGCGGCTCGTCACGACCACGCTTGCGCCGTGGCGCGCGAGCAGCAGCGCGATCGCCCGGCCAATGCCGCGACTGGCACCCGTGACGAGCGCGAACCGACCGCTCAAGTCAAAACTGTCGCTTGCCAAGCCCCTGCTCCTCGCAAAAGGGGACGCATCCCTTTTTATTCTGGAAAAGGGATGCGTCCCCTTTTCACCTCTGCATCCTAGCATTCCGGCCGGCCGTGAACGGCCGCTACAATCGGCGCGACGCAGACTTGCGCCGCAGCCGGACCGTCCCATGCTGATACCGCGCCGCGACCTCGAGTTCCAGGTATTCGAAGTGCTGGATGCCGCAAGCCTGTGCCGGCTGCCCCGCTACTCCGAACACGATCGCGGAGTGCTCGACGGCGTTTTCGATGCCGCCTATCGAGTCGCGACCGAACGATTCGCGCCGTTCGCCGCGGCCTGCGATGTCACGGAACCGCGCATCGTCGACGGTCGAGCCTGGACGATTCCGGAAACGCGCGCAGCGCTCACGGCCTACAACGAGGCAGCATTCACCGCCGCGACGTTTGACAGCGCCGATGGTGGCCTGCAACTGCCGGTGCTGATCGCCAAGGCATGCACGGCCGTATTCTCGAGTGCGAATGTCGCATTCCATTCCTATGCGGCTCTGACGGCCGGCGCGGCGAACCTGCTGGTCACCTTTGGCAATGCGGATCAGCGCCAGCGTTTCGTGCGCCCCATGCTCGCGGGCCGGTTCACCGGGACCATGTGCCTGTCCGAGCCGCATGCCGGCTCATCGCTGACCGATGTCCGTTGCCAGGCGGTACGCCAGTCCGACGGCAGCTACCTGCTGAGCGGCAGCAAGATGTGGATCTCCGGCGGCGACCACGATCTTACGGAAACGATTGTCCATCTCGTGCTTGCCAAGATTCCCGGCGGACCGCCGGGGGTGCGCGGCATCTCGCTGTTCGTGGTGCCACGCGATCGTGTCAATGGCGACGCATCGATCGGCGAACCCAACGACGTACGCCTCGCGGGCCTCAATCACAAGATGGGCTGGCGCGGCACGACCAATGCCGTGCTGTCATTCGGCGAGCAGGGCCGTTGCCGCGCGGAACTCATCGGCGAGGAACATCACGGCCTTGGTTACATGTTTCAGATGATGAATGCGGCGCGCATCGGCGTCGGCATGAATGCCGTGGCACTCGGCTACGCCGCCTACATGGAAGCGGTCGCCTACGCGCGCGAACGGCCACAGGGTCGCGCACTGACCAACAAGGACCCCACCTCGCCGCCAGTCGCGATCCTGCGCCACGCTGACGTGCGTCGCATGCTGCTCGCACAGAAATCCTGGGTCGAGGGCGGACTTGCCCTGGTGCTTTATTGCGCCTGGCTGTCAGACCTCGAACGATGCACAGCCGATGCCGGCGAACGGGCCCGATTGCACGGACTGCTCGAATTGATGACGCCGATCGCCAAGTCCTGGCCCTCCGAATATTGCCTCGAGGCCAATAAGCTCGCGATCCAGGTCCACGGCGGCTACGGCTACACCCGCGACTACCCGGTCGAACGCCTGTATCGCGACAACCGGCTCAACCATATTCATGAGGGAACGCATGGCATTCACGGGCTCGACCTGCTCGGCCGCAAGGTTCCGCTGCAAGGCGGTGCCGCGCTCAAGGAACTTTTTGCGCGCATGGCCGAGACGATTGGCGCAGCACGCGCAGTGCTGGAACTTGCCGAACCGGCGTCAGCTCTCGCGGCAGCGATCCTCGACGTCGGAGCAACAACGCGGCTGCTGATAGAGGAGATGCCGAAGAATCCGGAGCGCGCGCTCGCGAATGCAACGCTCTATCTCGACAGCCTCGGTCACGTGGTCGTCGCCTGGCGCTGGCTCGCACAGGCATTGACCGCCAGCGCGGCACAGCCGGCCGTCAGCGCGGCGGAGCAGGATTTCTACGCGGGCAAGCTGTCAGCCTGCCGCTATTTCTTCCGCTATGAATTGCCGCGGATCACGCCCGCTCTCAAATTGCTGCGCTCGATGGACGACACCGCGCTCGCAATTCCCGACGGCGGTTTCTGATCCGGCGTTGTCAGAGTGAGAACGGCTTGAATTCCATGCCGAGGTCGTGCGCCACCGCCTCGTGCGTGAACGCACCTTCATGCACATTCAAACCGGCCGCAAATCCGGCGTCGCGCGCGAGTGCCTTGCGCCAGCCGAAGTCGGCAAGTGCCCGCACGTACGGCAGGGTCGCATTGGTCAGCGCAAAGGTCGAGGTGCGGGGCACGGCGCCCGGCATGTTGGTCACGCAGTAGTGCACGACGCCGTCCACGACGTAGGTCGGGTCCGCATGGGTCGTCGGTCTGCTGGTTTCGAAACAGCCGCCTTGATCGATCGCGATGTCGACGATCACGGCGCCCTGTTCCATGCGCCGCACCATGTCGCGGGTCACCAGCTTCGGCGCCGCGGCGCCGGTCACGAGCACTGCACCGATCACTAGATCAGCCTGGATCACCAGACGCTCGATGGCCTCGATCGTCGAGTAGGCAGTTTCGATGGTGCTGCCGAACTGCGCGTCGAGTTAGCGCAGGCGCTTCAGCGAGCGGTCCACCACCGTCACTTGTGCGCCGAGACCGACCGCCATCTGCGTGGCATTGGTGCCGGCAACCCCGCCGCCCAGGATCACGACACGCGCCGGAGCGACACCGGGTACGCCGCCGAGCAGCACACCGAAGCCGCCGTTCGCCTTCTGCAGGGCGGTGGCACCGACCTGGATCGACATGCGACCGGCGACTTCGCTCATGGGGGTCAGGAGCGGTAATGAGCGATCGGCCGCGGTTACGGTTTCGTAGGCGATGGCCGTGACGCCGGATTTCGCGAGCGCCTTCGCCTGCTCGGCGTCCGCCGCCAGGTGCAGGTAGGTAAACAGCACCTGGCCCCGGCGCAATTGCGCACATTCCGGCAGTTGCGGTTCCTTTACCTTGACAATCATCTCCGTCGCCGCAAAAACCGACTTCGCGTCGGGCAACACGGTCGCTCCGGCCGAGCGGTAGGCGTCGTCGCTGATGCCGATGCCGGTGCCTGCTCCGGATTCGACTACCACCTGATGACCCGCGGTCGTCAGTTCGCGGACCCCCGCCGGCACCAGACCGACCCGGTACTCATGTACCTTGATTTCTTTCGGACAACCAATCTTCACCTGCTCCCCCTTCTGCCACCGGTATGGTGAATTCGGCATGCCACGGACGCGGCCTCGGCACGAGGCGCGATTATCCGCTTAAAATACCCATGATGGCCACGGCATACGATCCGACCCGGCTTCTGACCCATCCGGCGCAATTGACGCAGGCAATGGAACTGCAGCGTCGCTCCTTCAGCGCCGACCCCAATCCTTCCATCGCGATTCGCCGCGACCGCCTCTATCGTCTGCGGCACCTGCTGCGCGATCATGCGGACCGCATCCGTGACGCAATCGCCGCTGATTTCGGCATGCGCGCGAGCCAGGAAACCCAGTTGCTCGAGATGTTTACCAGTCTCGAAGGCATCGCGCATGCACGCCGGCACTTACGCCGCTGGATGCGCACTGAGCGGCGTCGCGTCGCCTGGTGGAGCCTGCCGGGCCGCGCGCGCCTGCTGCGCCAGCCGCTCGGTGTGGTCGGCATCATCGTGCCATGGAATTATCCGCTGTTTCTCGCAGTTTCGCCGCTCTCCGCCGCACTCGCCGCGGGCAATCGCGCGATGCTCAAGATGTCGGAACACACGCCGCGATTCGGCGCCCTGTTCGAGGACCTGATTGCGCAGACTTTTTCCGCCGATGAAGTCGTCGCCGTTAACGGCGACACCAGTGTCGCGAAGGCGTTTGCGGCGCTGCCATTCGATCACCTGCTGTTTACCGGCTCGACGCAGGTCGGCCGCGAAGTCATGAAAGCGGCCAGCGCCAACCTGACGCCCGTGACCCTCGAACTCGGCGGGAAGTCGCCGGCGATCGTCACCGCCGGCTTCGATCTCGACGAGACGGCAAGACGCATCATGTACGGCAAGCTGATCAATGCCGGCCAGACCTGTGTCGCGCCTGACTATGCCCTGGTCCCGGCGCCGCTTGTCGAACGCTTCGTCGAAGCCTGCCGCAGTGCGACGGCGGCCTTCTACCCGAAACTTGCGACCAATCCGCAGTTCACGTCCATCATCAACGACCGGCAGTTCCGGCGCCTGACCGCCTGCATTGAAGAGGCGCGCGCAGCGGGCGCGACGGTTCATCGCCTGCACGACGAATCGGTCGACGCCGAACGCCGCCGGCTGCCGCCGGTGGCAC
>JANNTO010000046.1:0-6714 GCA_031403675.1 Gammaproteobacteria bacterium
CGCAATTGCGCAGCGTTTTCGGCACGAGCCGATCATCGCAATCTCCTTCAGGGTTGACGCTCGAATCTAAACACCACCACGCTGGCGCGTAAATGGGGCCAGCGCCAGCAGATCGGTAGGGCTACCAACGGTCCGCTTCGAAAGACGAGGCGGTACGACCGCCGAAAGCGGGCGTAAGCGTGGTCGTCGATGCAGGAAATCAGCGCAGTTCAACTTCAACAAATTCAGGGCTGTGCGAAATCCAACTCACGCCCCGCTACCAAATTCAAGATCCCCGGCTCCGCGCCGGGGTTTCTGTTACTGCATCCGGGCTGCGCCGTGAAATGCTGGCATCGGTGGCGTGACTTGCCATTCCCCGAAGTATCAGCGCGTTTCCTGAAGCTTGGTATGCGTCGAATGATTGTGCTGGCCCGCCACGCCTTGGTCCGGCGACAGGGCAGCCCGCAACAGCGTTTCCGCCTCGATGATCTTGGGAACCTGACTTTGGGCAAAGCCGACGAAGGTACCCTCGGCGCGCGGCGTCCCGATGCGGACACCCATGATGCGCTCGAACGGCACGAGCTCGATGGCCATTCCGTCTGAATGACTTGCGGTATTACGGACGGCCAACATCACCCAGCGCGGCGATACGCCAATGATGTGGCAAAGATCAAGGATCTCTCCGTCTGCGAGGCGCACCTGGACCCCCGGTAACTTCTCCGTCGGGTCGGGGCAATGATCGCGTACGAAGCGCCCGAGGTGACTCAGAAAGAAGCTCGGGCCGAATGGGCACACGCGATCGGCACTATTAAACGCAGCAGCATCTTCTATTTTTTCTGCCTGGTCGTCACTACGTGTTTTGATTTCCGCCATGGTCTTCCTTAGCCGACATTTCCGATTTGACCACGACTAATGTGGCCACATCTTACGCTAGCTGAACCGTGCTCGATTGAGAGCCCTTGCCGTCTGGATCGCGTAACGTAATCCCCGATACGATGATCTGAAGTATGGCCGATGACACGACACCGTCGACATTCGCGACAACTTCAGGGGGTACTTCAATACACCCCGCGGATTGGGGGGCACGCTCCCGCAACCCCTTTCAAGAACCCCGGCCTCGCGCCGGGGTTCTTGCAAATTCATCCCATTTTGCGCAAATCCGTCGAATCGCGGTACTGGCGCTCGCCTTTGGGGGAGCGATGATGGGCTTATCTCCTTTTTGTGTGTGTGAGTCGGCAGTCATCTCACCTCCGTATTTGTGCGTATTGCGCAGGCAGCCAAGTCATGATTGATTGCTTCCATGACGGGCAGATGCTCGCCATACATGAGGAGGACGGAGATGTTTGCAAGACTCGTTACAACTCACCTGAAGCCAGGCAAATTCGACCTGGTGACTCGCAAGTTCGAGGAGAAAGTCATCCCCACGCTCAGGAAGCAGCCGGGCTTCCGCGATGAAGTGTCGTTTTTCGATGCAGATCGCGGCGACTCGATCGCAATCAGCTTCTGGAATACGGAGGCGGATGAGCGCAAGTATGACAAGGAACTCTATCCGGAAATGGTTAAGGCCCTCAGTGACGCATTTGAGGGCACTCCGGAAGTCAGGCGCTTCGAAGTCTCCAATTCTACAATGTACAAGATTCGCGCTAACTGAAGACGACTGAGCGCTGACGCGTGCGAGGGCGGCCAGGGGGCCGCCCTCGCGGCGACATTGCAAGTCCGTTCCGGGCCTCGTCAACGACGTGCTGATCGCCGTGGTCGACGAACTCAAGGGATTCCTGGACGCGATCAGCGCCCTGACGGTGTTCGCGGAGGGGCCTTGGGGCCACAAATATCCGGCGATCACGGCCGCCTGGCGGCGCAACTGCCGTGATTTGGACTCGCAGCAATCATCGCAGCACTACTTCGATTCGCCAGGTCCTTTCGCAAGTCTGAAAGCCTGCCCTCGCTACCAATCTTCGTGGAAGCCCGGCCTAGCGCCGGGGTTTCCATTACTATAGCCAAGTCGCCCCGGTCAACGGCTGTACCGGTCGCCTGACCAGTAATTCCCCGCGACGCCCGCGCTTCCTGCGCCGGAGTTGGACTCTAATCACTCCCGCTACTCAAATGGGGGGACGTCGGATTCTTCCTGGCTGATACTCTTCTTTCTTGGACTTTGAATTCGGCAGGGCTAGCCCAAGCCGCGCAGCCCGACCAGATTGCGGACTCGCAGACAGCCGCGAAAGAGAGCGGCAGGTTGTATGGAGTCGAGCAGGATGGAAATCTTGAATTGGGCCGGAGGTTCTACGCCAAGGCGCAGCCGGGCTATCCTGCCACCATTCGACAGGCGGTCGAACGGCTGTTGCGGCTAGAGAACGGGGCGGCAACAGGCTGAATCAATGCCGGCAGCAACGAAGCGAGGGCTCTGCATGCGACGTGGTAGAAGAGCGCATAGGAAGCCCGGCAACTCGCACCCGCCCATCGGGCCGGGGCTGGTTGGCGGGGCCTACAGGCCGCTCACCGATGCACAGATTGCGCGCATCCATCATGCGGTGCTCGACGTGCTCGAGTCCATTGGCATGGCGGACCCGATCCCGATCGTGCAGGAGCATGCGCTGAAGCGGGGCTGTTGGCTCGATGACGACGGCCGGCTGCACTTCCCGAGCGCACTCGTGGAGGACATGATCGCCGTGGCCGCGCGCGACGTTCACTTCTGCGGGCGCGATCCTCGCTTCGATCTCGATCTCTCCGGGCAGCGCGTGCACATCTTCGGCGGCGGCGATGCGGTAACCGTGCTCGATGTCGGGGCAGCGCGCTTCCGCGCCTCCACGCTGCTCGACGTTTACGACGTGGCGCGGCTCGTCGACCGGCTGGACAATATCCACGCCTTCGCACGACTCGTCACTGCCACCGAGTTGCCCGATGGCCTTGCCTCCGATCTCAACACCGCCTACGCGAGCGTGGCGGGTACCGCGAAAAACGTCCGCCTCACTTTCTCCGACGCACGCAACATCGACCCTACGCTCGAAATGCTCTACCTGATCGCGGGGGGCAGGGAGAAGTTCGAGGCGCGCCCGTTCTGCCACGGTGGCGGCTGTCCGGTGATCTCGCCATTGCGCTACGGCGTGGAGAACAGTGAAGTGTGCATCGCCTCAGCGCGCTTCAACGCACCCGTGTGGGTGGTGGTCGCGCCGCAGGCGGGGGCGACCGCGCCCGCTGCGCTGGCAGGCACGCTGGTGCAGGTGGTCGCCGAGGCGCTCGCGGGACTGCTGATGGTCAATCTCGTGGTGCCGCGGCACCCGGTGATCGTCGGCGCTTGGCCGTTCATCTCGGACCTGCGGACGGGCGGCTTCACGGGAGGCAGCGGCGAGGAGGCGGTGGTGAGCGCCGCGGCCGCGCAGATCATCAAGTGGTACGGCCTGACCTGTTCAGTGGGCGCGGGCATGAGCGATGCAAAATTGCCGGACAACCAGGCCGGCTACGAAAAGGGCATCGCGGTGGCACTGGCCGCGCAGGCCGGGTGCAACAATGTCTCGGAATCAGCCGGCATGCTCGGTAGCCTGATGGGGCTCTCCTACGAATCGCTAGTCATCGACAACGACATGCTCGGCGCGGTGCTGCGCACGGTGCGCGGCATCGAGGTCAGCGACGAGACGCTGTCGGTCGAGGTGATCCGCGACGCCGTGCACGGCGAGGGCCATTTCCTGCGCCAGGAGCAGACGCTTGCGCTCATGCGCAGCGAGTACGCCTACCCACAGCTCGCGGACCGGCGCATGCCCGGCGAGTGGGAGGCGGCTGGCTCGCCTGATATCCGCCTCCAGGCCGGCGTGCGCGTGCGCGAGATCCTTTCGACCCACTACCCCGAGTACATCGACCCGGAGCTCGACCGCCGGATTCGCGCGCGATTCCAGATCGAACTACCCGCCGCCGCCATGCGTGCGGTCAGCGGGCGCTGGTAGCGGGCGAAGTCCGCCATCAATCGGAATCGCCGCACCGGTTGGAGCGGTTCATCCAGCATGGTTCATCAAAAGCAGAGATGAGATGCGAGGAAGTCTTCACACGCGAGTTCTTGTGGCCTTCTCTCGCAAGCTCTTTCCACGTCCACCTCTGAGGGCGCCAAGGTAGGCGCGGTTGTCGGCTTCCTAGCCTGGTTTACTGTTGACTTTACGCTCTACGGATTTCAGAACGTCGCAAACCTCACGCGGACCATCGTCGATCCCCTACTGGAAATTGTTCACGGCGGGATTGGCGGTGCAGTAATCGGGCTGCTCGTCGCGAAGATGAAGCCAGCCTCCTAACTACAGATCGATTCGCCTTCGGTGCCGTCGCTGACTGAGGCACACCCCGGCCCCGCGCCGGGGTTACTGTTACTGGCGGGCATTCGTATCGATCCCTACCACATGCCGCCGAGAGCCACGGTGATCGCTTCGCCGTTCACGCCCCCGGCAGCGTCGCTGCACAGGAACGCGATCACCTGCGCGACCTCGCGTGGCTCCAGAACACGGTTCTGCGGGTAAATGGCGGCGCGCCCACGCCACACCTGCTCGACGCTGATGCCGCGCCGTTCGGCTTCGGTCTTCGCCGAGCGCTCGGCCATTGCCGTTCGCACCCAGCCAGGCAGCACTGCGTTTGATGTGACTCCGAACGGCCCAGCGTCCTGGGCCACCGCACGTGCGAGGCCGATAACCCCATGCTTGGACGCGGTGTACGCGCTGCCGGAGCGTTCCGCTTTCTCGCCGGCGGTCGAACTGGTGAATACGAGCCGGCCGAAGCCGCGCTTGCACATGCCGCCTACCGTCAGCCGTGCGAGCTCGAACGGACCGTCGAGGTTGATGCGCATCGTCTCGCGCCAGACCTCGGGATCCTGCTCCCACACCAATCGCTCGTGGGCTGAGCCGATGCCGTGGTTCACCACCAACACTTCGATCGGCCCGAGTCGTCGCTCGGTCTCGGCAACGGCCAGGGCGCAACCCTCGGCGGTGCCGAGGTCGGCCACAACGTATTCGAGGCCAACGGCCGCCAGTTCCGTCGCGCTACGCGATACCACCATCACACGAGCCCCTGCTGCCGACAGCAGCAGCGCCGCCTCGCGCCCGATCCCCCTGCCGCCGCCTGTGACCAGCGCCACACGTCCGTTCATCGCTCAGCTCTCGTATTCGTGTTGTCGGAATCGTCGCACGCTCGCCTGGCACGCACAATCGTTCCAATTTTCTCCGCACCTGCTTCGAGCGAACGACCGCACTCTGGCAGCGATTCACGCAACAGAAGTGGCCCGCGCCGCGTCAAGCCTGCCGGCCGTAGAACAACTGCCTGGTCAACTCGGTGAGCTGCATGCCGCGATACTCGCCATAGGTCAGCACTGCGTTGATCCGATCACGTGCGCCGGCAACCCGTGTCACACGGTGCAACGCCAGCCGGCCACGGAACAGAGACAGTGTGCCCGGTGCCGGGTCGAGTCGAATCGGCGCGACCGATGTGACACCGCGGAGGAACCGGGACACACCGTTGTGGTTCGGATCGTTGTGGCTCCGAAGGCCCGGGACGTAGTCGAACTGACCCCCTTCGACAGCGTCCTGCAGCATGATTGTGACCGAGAACTCGCTGTTGTCGAAGTGCCAGCCGAGCTGGTCGCCGGGCGTGAACACGGCGATCTCAAGCGCATCGAGTGGATCTGCGCTGCGGAAGACTTCGCCTCGACCGAGCGCTGCAGCAACGAACGCGGTCATTTCCGACGACTCGTACAGCACCCGCAACGGCAGATTGGGCGGCAGCAAGTCGTATGCAATGGCGCGCTTCGCCGAGTGCTGCACCATGGCGAGGGGATCGTTGCTACCAGTGTCGTCGGGGATCGGTTCGAAGTAGACGTTGTGACCCTGGTCGCTCGCCCAAGCCCGATCCATCAGCGTCAGTGCCAACTCGAGTGCACGCTGGATCGCGCCGGGTAGCAGGAAGCCGTCGAGTTCGCAGACCGCGGTGTTGGCGAGCAAGGCGCGACACCGGGTAACGAGATCCGCGCCTGGAGCGGTGTCGAGTTGGTGAATCGGGTAGCGGTCGAGGTCGACGATATCGGCGAGCACGCAGGTACTTCCAGCCATGCGGCGAGTATGCACGAACGGTCCTCAGGCCTCGAGCCGGCGCTCGTGCACCACGCCGGTCAGCGTGTCCTCGCCGAGCGACAGGTAGATCGTCCGATCGGAGTGGCCAGATCGAAATCCATGCGTCGGTCGAGCCGCGCGACCAGTGCCGCAAGCAGCTCTCGGTCCACTGCGTAGATCCGCAGCGCCCCCGCACGGTGAATGCGCTCGCCGGCGAGGCGCGACAGTAATTGATCCAGGTCCCGGTGCACGTATAAGGCCACGTTTGGTGCTGCCTTCGCGGCCTTGTGCAGCCGCGCCGCGTCCGGTGCACCGACCTCGATCCAGGCCTGCAGTGCGCCCGTCAGGTCACGCACGCTGATCGCCGGCTCATCCGGATCGGATAACCCCTTGGAAAACGCGATGCCCTCGGTGTACTCGAGGCAGTAGGCGAGCAGGCGCGTGACCAGGTACTCGGCGGCCTCCGACGGATGCCGTGCCGCCCGAATCGTCAGCGTCTCGTAGACGCCTCGATCGGCATCGGCCAGGCGCACCTCGAACACGTACATGGTTGCACCCAGCGCCAATGGCCACTCCAATGCGAGTCACGGAACAGGCGAACTTTACCGCGTTCCGAAGCGCAACAGCCTCCGCGAGGAGCGGCCGTACCGTCAAGGAGCGAATA
>JANNTO010000047.1:0-1548 GCA_031403675.1 Gammaproteobacteria bacterium
CGCCAGCCGAAGCCCCGCCCAAGAACTGGCGTCGCGAACAAGCGGCGGGTGTCGCGACGAACGTGGAGTTTGGTTTGGCAGATTCGCGTGCTTTCATGCGCTCACACTGCCCGCACTGGCTCCGAAGTCAACGCCGTTCGAGCCGGCGCGGACATCGACGCTCACGGTGCAGAACGCAAGCGCCTGGGCGCCGAGCTCCGCGGCGAGCGTGTAGATGCCGGCGGCTTCCATCTCGATCCCGAGAATATTGTGTTTCCTCATGAGATCGTATATCTCGGGCTCCGGCGTATAGAAGAAATCGCCTGAGAACACGTTGCCAACGTGGAACCTCAGTTTTCTCTCTTCCGCGATCTGCACCGCGTTGCGCAACAGCTTGAAACTGGCGAGGGCGGCAAGGTCATGTCCGCGAAAGCGCGCGCGATTGACGCCAGAGTCGGTCGATGCGCCCATTGCGATGACGAGATCGCGCAACTTCACGGATGGATGCGCGGTGCCGCAACTGCCGACGCGAATGATGCGCTTGACGGCGAATTCCGTGATCAGCTCGTGGCAGTAAATCGATGCCGAGGGAATTCCCATGCCATGGGCCATGACCGACAACTGCCGGCCGCGGTACTCGCCAGTGAATCCCCACATGTTGCGGACTTCATTGACCCGCCGCGCATTGGTCAGGTAGGTATCTGCGATGTACTGCGCACGCAACGGATCGCCGGGCATCAGGACCGTTGCCGCAAAATCACCGCGTTGGGCATCGATGTGCTTGGCAGGCATAAATTACCGGTGGGCTGGCCGGTCAGCGAACGATTGTACACAAGACGGTCCGGGCATCACTGGGGTGCATCAGCTCAGGAAGCTGGTGCCAAAATCCATCGCGGGCAGATCGAGGAACGCGGCCAGACTCTGGCCGATGTCAGCGAAGGTCGAGCGCCTTCCAAGCGACCCGGCGGCGACGCGCTGGCCGTAGACCAGCACGGGAATGTGCTCGCGCGTGTGATCGCTGCCCGGCCAGGTCGGATCACAGCCATGGTCCGCCGACAGAATGACGATGTCGTCGGCTCGCAGCTGCGCCAGCAGCATCGGCAGGCGAGCATCGAATTGCTCCAGGGCGCATGCGTACCCCTCGACGTCGCGTCGGTGACCGTAGAGCATGTCAAAGTCGACGAAATTGCTGAACACGATCGAGCGATCCGGCGCGGCGGAGAACGCCTCGAGCGTGGCATCAAACAGCGCCTCGTTGCCGTGCGCCGATACTTCACGACTGATTCCGCGATGGGCGAATATGTCGGGGATCTTGCCGATGCCGATCACTTCGCCGCCGCTCGCAACGAGCTTGTCGAGCACGGTCGCGGCGGGTGGTGGCACGGCGTAGTCGTGGCGGTTGCCGGTCCGCTTGAAGTCGCCCGCCGTCCTGCCGACAAAGGGCCGCGCGATCACGCGGCCGATGCGGTACTCGTCGACGAGGTTGCGGGCGATTTGACACAGATCGATCAGGCGCTCGAGCCCGAACGCTTCCTCGTGGCAGGCAATCTGGAACACGCTGTCCGCCGA
>JANNTO010000048.1:0-6902 GCA_031403675.1 Gammaproteobacteria bacterium
CTTGAACCCGGTGAGCCCGGTCAGCGCGCCGGGCTGGCGGATCGAGCCGCCGGTGTCGGTGCCGGTCGCGACCGGCGCGATGCGGGCGGCGACGGCGGCCGCGGAGCCGCCCGACGATCCGCCCGGGACCCTGGTCGTGTCCCAGGGGTTCCTGACCGGGCCGTAGAAGCTGGTCTCGTTCGACGAGCCCATCGCGAACTCGTCCATATTGGTCTTGCCGAGCAGGACCATGCCGGCGGCGTCGAGCCGCTCGACCACCGTCGCGTCGTAGGGCGCGACGAAGTTGGCGAGCATGCGCGAGCCGCAGCTGGTGAGGATGCCGGAAGTGCAGAAAATGTCCTTGTGCGCGAGTGGCACGCCGGTCAGCGGCCCGCCCTCGCCGCGCGCGAGCCTGAGGTCGGCACGCCTCGCGTCCGCCAGCGCGCGCTCCGCCGTGACCGTCACGAACGCGTTGAGCGCCGGGTTGGCACGCTCGATGCGCTCGAGGAAATGGCGCGTGACCTCGACGCTCGAGTACTGGCGCGAGGCGAGGCCCCGGCCGATCTCGGCGGCGGTCGCCGCGTGCAGGCTCACTCGATGACCTTTGGCACGAGGTAGAGCCCCGCCACGACAGCCGGCGCATTGGCCTGGAAGGCCTCGCGCCGGTCGGATTCCGTGACGCAGTCCTCACGCAATGGCTGGACCTGCCCCTCGAGCGGGTGCGCCATCGGCACGACGTCCCCAGTCGGCGCGGCCGCGAGCTGCTCCACGAACGCGAGGATCGACGACAGGCTGCCGACGTAGACCGGCAACTCCGCCTCGGTGATCTCGAGGCGGGCGAGAAGCGCGATGTTTTCGACGTCGCGGCGGGTCAGCGTCACGAGCGCACCACTGCAGAAAATATGGGAAAAACGCGACGGAAATCATACACCTCGGCTTGTGGAAAGTCCCGCCCGCGGATAGACTCGCGGCGCTCCATTCAGAGCGCGTCGCGGTCCCGCCCAGCCATGTTCAAGAACCTCCGGGGTTACTTCTCGAGCGACATTTCCATCGACCTCGGCACGGCGAACACCCTCATTTACGTCCGCGGCCAGGGCATCGTCCTCAACGAACCTTCCGTGGTCGCGGTCCAGGACGAGCCGGGCCGCGGCGGCAAGATCATCCTCGCGGTGGGCGTCGAGGCCAAGAACATGCTCGGCCGCACGCCGGGGCACATCACGGCGGTCCGCCCGATGAAGGACGGTGTCATCGCCGACTTCACCTACACGGAGCGGATGCTCCAGCACTTCATCACCAAGGTGCACGGCAACCGGTGGCTGCGGCCCTCGCCGCGCGTGCTGATCTGCGTTCCCTTCGGTTCGACCCAGGTCGAGAAGCGGGCGATCCAGGAATCCGCCGAAGGCGCCGGCGCACGCCGCGTCGACGTGATCCCCGAGCCGATGGCCGCCGCCGTGGGCGCCGGCCTGCCAGTCAACGAGGCGCGCGGATCGATGGTGCTCGACATCGGCGGCGGCACTTCCGAGGTCGCCGTCATCTCGCTGAACGGCATCGTGTATGCGGAGTCAGTTCGCATCGGCGGCGACCGCTTCGACGAGGCGATCACCAACTACGTGCGACGCAATTACGGCATCCTGATCGGCGAGGCGACGGCCGAGCGCATCAAGATCGAGATCGGCTCGGCCTATCCCGGCCAGCAGGTGCGCGAGATGTCGGTCAAGGGCCGCAACCTTTCCGAGGGCGTGCCGCGCAGCTTCACGCTCAATTCCAACGAGATTCTCGAGGCGCTGCAGGAACCGCTGCAGGGCATCGTGCAGGCAGTAAAGAAGGCGCTCGAACAGACGCCGCCTGAACTCGGCGCCGATGTCGCGGAACGCGGCATCGTGCTGACCGGCGGCGGCGCATTGCTCAAGGACATCGACAAGCTGCTGATTGAAGAAACCGGACTGCCGGTGATCATCGCAGAGGATCCGATGACCTGCGTCGCCCGCGGCGGCGGCCGCATCCTCGAATTATCCGAGGAGCATCCGGGGCTATTCGGCCTCGGCTAGAGGCCACATTGACTTCACACGAGCCGGATTCACGGCCATTGCTGTTGGGCGGACCCGCCCTGGGTCTGCGCCTGATCGTATTGGCGATCCTGTCGGCCGGATTGATGGTCGCCGACCATCGCCATCACCAGCTCGCCGTGATCCGCGACTGGCTCTCCGCTGCCGTTTACCCGTTCCAGTGGGCCGTGCAGGCACCGCTTGCCGCCTGGAATGCGACGCGCGAATCGTTCGCGACCCGTTCCCGCATCGAAGCGAACAACGTCATCCTCGCCGCCGACAATTTCACGCTGCGTCTCAAGCTGATGCGGTTCGAATCGCTCGAACAGGAGAACCAGCGCCTGCGCGCCGCGCGCGAAAGTTCGGCGCGCGTGGTGCAAAAGTCGCTGGTCGCTGAAATCGTGCGCGTCGATCTCGATCCGTTCCGCCAGCGCGTGCTGGTCAACAAGGGCAGCAAGGACGGCGTGTTCCTCGGCCAGGCAGCGCTCGACGCCAACGGCATATTCGGCCAGGTCACGCGCGCCGGACCGGTCTCGGCCGAAGTCATTTTGATCTCGGATCCTGAGCACGCGATTCCAGTGCAGATCAATCGCACCGGCGCACGCAGCATCGCGCTCGGCACCGGCCGCTCGGGTCTGCTGTCGCTGCCCTATCTGTCGCAGAAAACGGATGTCAACGTCGGCGACCTGCTGGTCAGTTCCGGTCTCGGCGGCGTTTATCCGCCCGGCTATCCGGTGGGCCGCGTTACCGCCGTGAACCGCAATCCGGACCAGCCATTGCTTTCGGTCGAAGCCGAGCCGCTGGCCGCCCTCGATCGCGATCCTGAAGTGCTGCTGGTCTGGTTCGAAAGCGCAGTCGTCGAACCGGAGCCGGAACCTGAGCCAGTACCGGCATCGGCATCGCCGCCGGCCGCGCCGGGGAACTGACCATGGTCCGCCGCACGCGCACCAACCTCGGCTGGCCGCGCATCATCGCGCTGACCGTCGCGGCGCTGGTCGCAACTGTCGCGCCATTGCCTGGCTGGCTCGAATTGCTGCGGCCCGATTTTGTCGCGCTGACCGTACTCTGGTTCAGTCTGCTGTCGCCCCGTTTGACCGGCCTCTTCTATGCCTGGGGCGCAGGACTCGCGCTTGATGCGTTCAAGGGCGCGCTGCTCGGCCAGCATGCGCTGGTGCTGATCGTGATCTGCTACCTCGCCTCAAAGCTCCGCCTGCAGATCCGCGCGTTTCCGCCACTGCAACAGTCGGCTGTGATCCTGGCGCTGCTGTTTCTGAACGAATTCCTGCTGTTCTGGATCGACGGCGTTGCCGGCCACCCGGTCACCGACTGGCGGCGCTGGCTCGCGGTTCCCGCCGGTGCCGCCTGCTGGCCGCTGCTCACCGGCCTGTTTGCACGCGTCGCGGCGCGGCGCTGATCGATGCGCCGGGTCCGGATCAAGGACGAAGCCCTCGAACAACGCGTGTTTCTGCAGCGCGCGGCAGTCGCGGCCGGCATCGTCGCAATTCTGCTGTTGTTGCTCTCCGGTCGCGCATTCTGGCTGCAGGTGCTGCAGCACGCGCACTACCTGGAACTGTCGCAGGGCAATCGCGCGCGTATCGAACCATTGCCGCCCAATCGCGGCGTCATTTACGACCGTGCCGGTCGCGTGATTGCCGAGAACACGCCGGCCTACCAGCTCGAACTGGTGCGCGAGCAGGCGGGTGATCTTGATGTCACCCTCGCCCGCCTCGGTCGCTTCGGCCTGCTCGAGCCGGACGACGTCGGCCGCGTGCGCCAGCTCGTGCTGTCGCGCCGCTCGTTCGAGGCCGTGCCGATCCTGTTGCAACTCGATGACGAGGAAATTGCGCGTTATGCCGTACACCGGCACGAACTGCCGGGCGTGCTGCTCGAGACGCGCATGGCGCGCCATTACCCCTATGGCGCAATCGGTGCGCACGCGCTCGGTTACGTTGGCACGATCAGCGAGGACGATCTCGAACGCATTGACCGCGAGCGCTATTTCGGCACCGGCGTGATCGGCAAGACGGGTGTCGAGCGGGCCTACGAGGCGCAATTGCTTGGTGTCAGCGGCTATCGCGAGGTGCTGGTCAATGCCGAGGGCCGGCCGGCCAAACTGCCCGAAGGCACGGATGCACAGTTGCAGAGTCGCGAGCCGCAGGCGGGGCGCGAATTGCGGCTGGCCATCGACATTGAGTTGCAGCGGGTCGCCGAGGAAGCGATGGCGGGCCATCGCGGCGCCGTGGTCGCGATCGATCCGTGGTCCGGCGACGTACTGGTGTTCGCGAGCCTGCCCTCCTTCGATCCGAACGGTTTCGCACGCGGCATCTCGCGCCGCGATTACGTCGCACTGACCGACAACCCGGACCAGCCGCTGTTCAATCGGGTGATGCGTGGTACCTATCCGCCCGGTTCGACGATCAAGCCCCTCATGGCGCTGGCCGGCCTCGAGTACGACGTCATCAAGCCTGCGGACAAAGTCTACTGCCCCGGCCATTTCTCGCTGCCGAACTCGCGGCACCGGTTTCGCGACTGGAAACGCGAGGGCCACGGCACCGTAAATATGGAAGGCGCGGTGATGCAGTCCTGCGACGTCTACTTCTATCGGCTGGCCAACACGCTCGGTATCGAGCGGATCCACGACGCGATGACCCGCATCGGATTCGGCATGCCGACCGGCATCGACATCGAGGGCGAACGCAGCGGCATCATGCCCTCGTCGGAATGGAAGAAGGGCGCCTTTGCACGCCGCGAACAGCAGGTCTGGTTCCCGGGCGAGACGGTGATCGTCGGCATTGGCCAGGGCTACTGGACCGCGACGATCCTGCAGCTGGCCAAGGCGACCGCGCTCCTGGCCACGCGCGGCCAGCATTTCCGGCCGCGCCTGGTGCGGGCCCTGGTCGATCCCGCAAGCGGCGCGGTCGAAGAACGCGAGCCCCAGGCCCTGCCGCCAATCGAGCTGAACAATCGCGAAAACTGGGAGACCATCGTCAATGCGATGGTCGCGGTTACCAGCGGATCGAGGGGCACGGCGTTGCGCGCTGCGCGTGGCGCGCTCTATTCGATCGCCGGCAAGACCGGAACGGCGCAGGTGTACTCGATCGGCCAGACCGAGCGCTACGACGAGAAGACGGTCTCCGAAAGATTGCGTGACCACGCATTGTTCGTGGCATTTGCGCCGGCAGATGCGCCCAGGCTTGCGATCGCGGTACTGGTCGAGAATGGCGGTACCGGCAGCGCAGTTGCCGCGCCGATCGCGCGCGCGGTATTCGACGCCTACCTGAAGCAGCCGCCGCCATGATGTACGGCGAACTAGGCACCTCACGCACCCGGCGCACGGTCACCGCAACGTCGCGCCTGCTGCGCGCACTGCATCTCGACGGCATGTTGCTGTCCGGCCTCGCCGCCGTCAGCTGCTTCGGCATGTTCGTGCTCTATAGCGCGGCCGGCGACAACACCGCACTTTGGTTCAGCCAGCTCGCGCGACTCGGCATCGGATTTGTGGTGCTGATCGCGCTGGCGCAGGTTCCGGATCATTTCCTGCGCATGCTGGCGCCGGCCGCCTATGCGCTCGGCCTCGTGCTGCTGCTGCTGGTCGCGGTCGCCGGCGACATCGGCAAGGGCGCCCAGCGCTGGCTTGATCTCGGCGTGGTGCGTTTCCAGCCGTCCGAAATCATGAAACTCGGCGTGCCAATGATGTGCGCCTGGTACCTGCATCAACGCCCGTTGCCGCCATCGCTGCGCGACGTGCTGGTCGTGTTGTTCGCCGTGCTGGTACCGGTCGCGCTGATTGCGGAACAGCCAGATCTTGGTACCGCGCTCCTGGTCGCCGCGGCCGGCCTGATCGTGCTGGTGATGGGTGGCCTGCCGTGGAGCTACCTGCTGGGCGGCGCCGCAATCATGGGTGCGGCAGTACCCCTGGTCTGGCGCTTCCTGTTGCACGATTACCAGCGCCAGCGGGTGCTGACGCTGCTCGATCCGCAAAGCGATGCGCTCGGCGCCGGTTACCACATCATCCAGTCGCAGATCGCCATCGGCTCCGGCGGCATCTTCGGCAAGGGCTGGACCAACGGCAGCCAGGCCCAGCTCGAGTTCCTGCCCGAGCGGTCGACCGACTTCATCTTCGCCGTCATCGGCGAGGAACTGGGCCTGCTGGGACTCATTGCACTGCTGATCGGCTACCTGTTCATCGTCGGCCGTGGTCTGTACATGGCGACGCAATGCCGCGATGCCTACGCGCGCCTGTTGGCCGGCAGCATCACGCTGACATTCTTTGTCTATGCGTTCGTGAACGCCGGCATGGTGACCGGCCTGCTCCCGGTCGTCGGCGTGCCCTTGCCGCTCGTCAGTTACGGTGGTACTTCGTTCGTGACCCTGATGGCCGGCTTCGGTATCCTGATGTCGCTGCACACCAGCAGAAAACTCGTGCGATGAGAATGCCGGACGCGACCAGGACGCTGCGAATGCTGTGGTGCGCCTGCGCGCTTGCGGCCACGGCCTGGCCCGTCGCCGCGCTCGACGGGGCGCGCGCCGAGGTGCGCGAGTTCGCCGAGGAGATGCGCCGCAAGCACGGCTTCGATGCAGCCTGGCTCGACGGTGTTCTGGCCAATGCCGAAAGCCAGCCGCGCATCATCGAGTTGATCAGCAAGCCGGCGGAAAAAACCATGCCCTGGCACCGATATCGCGATCACTTCCTGACGGCGGAGCGGATCGCCGCCGGCGTCGAGTTCTGGATCGAGCATCGCGAGCGGCTCGCGGCGATCGAACGGAAAACCGGGGTCGCCTCGCACGTGATCGTCGGCATCCTCGGTGCCGAGACCTTCTTCGGCCGCATTACCGGCCGCTACCGTGTGGTCGATGCGCTGGCGACCCTCGCCTTCG
>JANNTO010000049.1:0-7124 GCA_031403675.1 Gammaproteobacteria bacterium
CACGTGCGCGTCGCCGTGCCCGCTTCGCCGCGCTGCTGCAGCACCGCGTCGATCAGGCCGTAGGCGGTTGCCTGCTCGCCGGTCATGAAATTGTCGCGATCCGTGTCGGCCTTGATCCGGTCGATCGTCTGGCCGGTGTGCTTGGCCAGGATCGAGTTCAGCCGGTGACGGGCGTCGAGAATCTCGCGCGCGTGGATCTCGATGTCGGTCGCCTGGCCCTGGAAGCCGCCGAGGGGCTGGTGGATCATCACGCGCGAATGCGGCAGGCAGAAACGCTTGCCCTTCCCTCCGCCCGCGAGCAGTACCGCACCCATGCTGGCCGCCTGGCCGACACAAATCGTGCTGATGTCCGGCTTGATGAACTGCATCGTGTCGTAGATCGCAAGTCCGGCCGAGACCGAACCGCCCGGCGAGTTCACGTACAGGTGGATGTCCTTGTCCGGATTCTCCGATTCGAGGAACAGCAGCTGCGCCACGATCAGATTCGCCATCTGGTCGTGCACCTCACCGACGATGAACACCACCCGCTCCTTGAGCAGGCGCGAATAGATGTCGTAGGAGCGTTCGCCGCGCGCGGTCTGTTCGACCACGATCGGCACCAGATTCAAAGACTGCGTTTCGATTTTGCCACCCACTGCGTCTACCTCACCCCTCGGACGCCGCGTCGACGCCGAAGTTCATGATCTCCTTGAACGTGCTCGGCTGATCCGTGACCTGCGCCACACTGATCACCCAGGCCACCGCCTGGTCTTCGAGCACCGACATCTGCAATTGCCGGGTTGCGGCCTCGTTCTGCAGATACTGGCGGCGCGCCTCATCGGGGTCTGAGAAGCCTGCCACGATTTCGTCCAATCGCGTCTGGACCTGGGTCGCATCCGGCTGGATCCCCGCCTGGCGTATCACCTCATTCAGCAGCAGTCCGAGTGCCACGCGGCGCCGGGCGGCTGGCTCGAACGATTCACGCGGCGGCAGTTGGCGTGGATCGCGCGCGCCCATGCGGCGCAGCATTTCCATCTGCATGTCGCGGATTTCGGACTCAACCAACGCGTTCGGCACGGCAATCGGATTGGCGGTCAGAAGCTGTTCCATGACCTGCGATTTCAGTCGCGTCTGCACGGACTGGGCGAGTTCGCGTGCCATGTTCTCGCGCACCTCGGCGCGCAACGCATCGATCCCGCCCTCGGTCACGCCAAAGGCTTCGCAGAACGCCGCATTGACCTCGGGCAGCCGGGGTTCCTCGACCTTGTGCACGGTCGCCTGGAAACTCGCGGTCTTGCCGGCCAGATTTTTGGCCTGGTACTGGTCGGGAAAACGCAGCTCGAACTCACGCTTCTCACCGGCGGCGGCGCCGCGAACGCCCTGCTCGAAGTCCGGCAGCAGGCGACCGGTGCCGAGCACGATCAACAGGTTCTCACTCTTGCCGCCGTCGAAGGCTTCACCGCCGATGCGGCCCTCGAAATCGAGCGTGATGCGATCGCCGTCCTGGCAGCCACGCGCGGCTTCGATCCAGTCGGGACGTTGCTTGCGCAGGCTCTCGATCATTACGTCGAGGTCGCCATCGGTGACCGTAGCGGTCGGCCGGGTCAGGCGGATCGAGGCAGCGCTCTTGAGTTCAAACTGCGGATAGACCTCAAAGGTCGCCGTGTAACGCAGGTCATCCGGCTGCTCGGTCTTCTGCGGCTCGATGCGCGGTCCGCCCGCCGGCTGAAGTTTTTCCTGGCGCAGCGCTTCAGCGAAAGTCTCGCGGATCAGGTCGGATACGACTTCGTCCCGAACCTGCGGGCCATAAAATTTGCGCACCACATGGATCGGCGCCTTGCCCGGGCGGAAACCCTTGATGCGTGCCGTGCGGCTGACCTTCAACAGGCGCGCGTCCACCTGCGCTCGGACGCGGGTTGCCGGCACCGACACCTGGATGCGCCGCTCCAGGCCCTTGAGCGTTTCCACCGAAACCATCATCTGACCGTCAACCTCTTGGTGCGAAAGGAGAGACTCGAACTCTCAAGGGTTTCCCCACCGGAACCTAAATCCGGCGCGTCTGCCAATTCCGCCACTTTCGCATCTGGAACCGGTCAGGAGCGCAGCGCCCGTGTCATTTCAGCCGCTAAGTATAGCGTAAGGAGCTCAGGCTCCCGGCCCGCGCCTGCGACGCGCCCGAAGGGTCCGCAGGAATGCGATCAGGCTGGGCACCACGAATGCTGCCAATGCGGCGAGGCTCGCCGTCAGGCGCCCGACCACGGGTCCGCCGTAGGTCGCGAAATAAAAGAACATGATCGTGATGGCCGCCGCCAGAATCGCGCCGAGCTTGAGCGCCGCCAGCGCCGACTCGATGGGTGTCGGATCGTCGTCGGCCGACGGACCGGTTGGCCAGTGGTAGGTGGGCTCGGGGATCGGGCGGCGCGGTTCCAACGGCACTCCGTCGAAAGTTGGTGGGCCATGTAGGACTCGAACCTACAACCTACGGATTAAGAGTCCGGAGCTCTACCAATTGAGCTAATGGCCCGTTGTTGGGGCGAGCGACGGGATTCGAACCCGCGACGGCCGGAATCACAATCCGGGGCTCTACCAGCTGAGCTACGCCCGCCATCGTCCTTCTTGCCATCCTGCCACGCGCGCCAGCAGACGTTTCAACACCTGGCGCGCCCGGCAGGACTCGAACCTGCAACCGCCGGCTTAGAAGGCCGGTGCTCTATCCGGTTGAGCTACGGGCGCCTAAAACTGCCCGAGACACCGCCCGTTCAATGGTCGGGGCAGCAGGATTTGAACCTGCGACCCTCTGCTCCCAAAGCAGATGCGCTACCAGACTGCGCCATGCCCCGCCGGGAAAACTGCCGATTGCAACCGCACGTGCCTCACCGGCCGGCGCGCGGGCCCGCATCTTACGTAGGCACCTGCAACCCGTCAATTTGACCCAACGCGCAGACGGACGACCGCACGGGATGTGCCCGCAAGTGTTCTTTTCTAACCACAGTGGCAAAGAGGGCATCAAAAGGTGTAGATTTCAAAGGTCACCATCGCATTGCGATTGTTGTTTCAGAACCAATTAGGGGATTTACCATGACCATTCGAACACCGCTCGCCCGGGCCGTCCGGCTCGCGATCGGAAGTGCCGCTGGACTCGCGGCCGTGCTGTCGGCTCCGCTGGCGATGGCGCAGGAAGACCAGACAGTCTATGTCGTCGGTTCGCGCATCGGACGCGACGCGGACTTCCAGGGCCCGTCGCCGGTCCTGACCGTGGACCGTGAAGCAATCGAAAACTCCGGCTACACCAATCTCCAGCAGCTGCTCGAGAAGATCCCGGTCAATGGCAATGGCGCGTTCTCGACCCGCGGCAACAACCAGGATTCGACGGCCAACGGCGCCGCATCGATCAGCCTGCGCGGCCTCGGCGCGGATGCGACCCTCGTGCTGGTGAACGGCCGGCGCGTGACGATCAGTGCATTCGCGGAAAGCATCACGACCAATTTCGTCGACATCAACACGATTCCGGTCGCGGCAATCGAGCGTGTCGAAGTGCTGAAGGACGGCGCTTCCGCCGTGTACGGTTCCGACGCCGTGGCTGGCGTGATCAACATCGTGCTGCGCAAGGACTACGACGGCTTCGAAGTTTCCGCTGGCTACGGCGATGTCACCAGTGGCAGCTCCTCCGAGAGGTCGGCCTCTGCAATCTGGGGCACGAGCGGCGAAGACTCGAACATCACAATGATTTTCGATTATTTTCAGAACGAAACGCTGTCGAACATTGAGCGCGGTCCGTTGGGATCGGCCAACCAGTCAGCGCGTGGCGGCAACGACAGTCGCTCCTCGCGCGGCTTCCCGGGCCGCTTCTTCGTTGACGACGGCGAAGGCGGCTCCATCATTCAGCGCGATCCCGGTTGCCCGGCCGGAAGCATCGCCGGCCAGACCTGCTTGTACGACTACGGTCCGTGGAATCTGCTGCTTCCCGAATCCGAGCGCACCGGACTCCTGTTGCTCGGCCACAAGGGATTGGGCAATGGCATTGAGGTATTCACCGAAGTTGCCGTTCAGCACAACACCTCGGTCGCCCAGGGCGCCCCGACCCCATTGGATGAGGGCGCGGGACTGACACTCAACAACCACCCCAACGATCCGTACTTGGGCACCAATGCGGTCGGCATCAGCCGTTTCCGCACGGTGGACGCCGGTGCGCGGCAATGGGACATCGAGACCGACAACCTGCGCGCAGTGCTCGGATTCCGCGGCGAGCTGAATGACTGGAACTGGGAAGTCGCGATGCAGCGCGCCCGCAGCGAATCGACCCAGACCGGCGACCGCAGCCAGGGCTGGGTGCGCACGGACTTCCTGCAGCTGCAGCTCGATAGCGGTGCCTACAATCCGTTCGGCGGAACCGTCAACCCGCAGAACGTCATCGACCAGATCACGACCAGCCTGGTGCGCCAGGGCAGGTCCAACCTGACCATGTACGACGCGCAGATCACGGGTTCACTGTTCGACATGGCATCCGGCCCGGTGATGATGGCAGCCGGCATCGAGTATCGCGACGAAAACGTTTCCGACGTACCGGATGACCAGTTCCAGCGCGGACTGATCTTCGGTACGGAAGCGGTGTCGGCCGCGGCCTCGCGCGACATCACCTCGCTGTTCGTCGAGTTCTCCTTCCCGTTGGCCGAGTCACTCGAGTTGCAGGTGGCCGGTCGCTACGACGATTACAGCGATTTCGGCGACACGACCAACCCGAAGGTGGCCCTGCGCTGGGCACCCACCGACGAAGTGGCGTTCCGCGCCTCCTGGGGTCAAGGCTTCCGTGCCCCGTCGCTGGCACAGATTGGTCTCGGGCCATCACAGGAATCGGAGTTCTTCACTGATACTTATGGTTGCTTGGACAACGTGGCGTATTGCGCCAACACGGACTTCGAGATCCGGTTCTCGGGCAATCCCAACTTGCAGCCGGAAGAATCGGAGAATTTCAACATCGGTGCAGTCTGGCAGCCAACGGATAGGCTCAGTCTGTCCGTCGATTTCTGGGACATCCAGCAGGACGCCAAGATCGACGAAGTACCGAGGATTTTCCTTTACACCGCGGAGTGCAACAACCAGGCCAGCACGGTCTGCGTGCGTGCGACCCCGCTGGCGGGAGACACGCTCGGAGCGCTGCAGCACATCAACAGCGGCTTCGTCAACATCGGCAAGCAGTCCGCGCAGGGTGTCGACCTGGCGGCCTACTACAACATGGATCTGGGGGCAGGCAGCCTGACGCTCGGCTTCGACTATTCGCATTTGCTGGAGTTCGACAAGACCGTGCTGGACGGCACGGGCCTCTCGTTCGAAACCCAGGCATTTGCAGGCGAGTACGAGTATCCGGAGAATCGCGCCGCGCTCACGGGCGACTACCAGATTGGCGACTGGGGCGTTCACTCGCGTGTGAACCACATCAGTTCGTTCAATGATTTCCGGCCACTGTCGCCGACGGCCCTGGCGCCGATCCGTAGTGTTTCGTCCTTCACCACCGTGAACCTCCAGTTCACGTATGAGGGAATCAAGAACACGAAGGTCGCGCTCAGCGTCGATAACGCGCTGGATGAGTCCCCGCCATTCGCAATCGGTGACGGCGACGCGGATCTCTATGGCTACGTATCGAGCCAGCACAACCCGCGTGGGCGGTTCTGGAGCCTGAGGACGACTTACTCGTTCGAGTAATCGTCAGACGACTGACGGGAAAGGGGCGCTTCGGCGCCCCTTTCTTTTTGGGGCAGCAACGCACTCATGCGAGAATGCGCGCATGGCGGCAACGATCATCGACGGCAAGGCGATTGCCGAGGAACTCAAGCGTGAAGTGCGCGCCGGCACGGACGCGCTGGCGCAGGGCAGCCGACGCCGGCCGGGGCTCGCCGTCGTCATGGTCGGCGACAGTGCTGCCTCCGCGGTCTATGTACGCAACAAGCGCCATTCCTGCGAGCAGGCCGGCATCGTATCGGTCGCCCACGACCTGCCGCAGTCGACGACCGAGGCCGAACTGCTGGCGCTCATCGACCGGCTGAACGCGGACCCCGCGATCGACGGGATTCTGGTGCAGTTGCCGCTGCCGCCGCAGATCCGAGCGGACGCCGTGATCGAGCGCATCGACCCGTCCAAGGACGTCGACGGATTTCACCCGTACAACATCGGCCGCCTGACGCAGGGCAGGCCACTGCTGCGCCCGTGCACGCCGTACGGCGTAATCCTCATGCTGGAGCGCAGCGGCATTGCGATCGAGGGTCGTGACGCCGTCATCGTCGGACGGAGCAACATTGTCGGGCGGCCAATGGCGCTGGAACTGCTGATGCGGGGCGCAACGATTACCGTCTGCCACAGCCGCACGAAGGACCTGTCGGGCCGCGTCGGCGCCGCCGACATCCTGGTCGCCGCGATCGGCAAGCCGGAGTTCGTGCCGGGTGACTGGGTCCGCCCGGGCGCGGTCGTCATCGACGTCGGCATCAACCGCCTGGCCGATGGGCGCCTCGTTGGCGACGTGCAGTACGAGGCCGCGCGCAGGCGCGCCGGCCACATCACGCCGGTGCCGGGCGGAGTCGGCCCGATGACGGTCGCCGTATTGATGAAGAACACCCTCGATGCCGCCACCCGCCGGCAGGCGCAGGGCTGACCCGCTATTTCCGTCGCCAGGTCGTGCCCGTCGGGCCGTCCTCCAGCAGGACTCCCTGCCCCGCCAGCTCGTCGCGAATCCGGTCGGATTCGGCAAAGTTGCGCGCCAGGCGTGCCTCGATCCGCCCCTTCACCAACCGGTCGATTTCAGCCGGATCGATGGCATCCGCATTCGTTTGCCCGCTGCCGGTCAGTTCGGAACGGGTCGCGAGCCACGCTTCGGGCTCGCAGGTCAGCAGACCCAGGATGCCGCCGAGGTGGCGCAGCTCCGCCGCCAGACCCGCCGCCTTCGCACGCTCACCAGCGGTCTTCGCGACATTAAGCTCGCGCGCCAGCGTTTGCATCGCAGCCAGCGCCTCGGGCGTATTGAAGTCGTCGTCCATCGCCTCGGCGAAGCGCCGCGACGCGCCTTCCGCAAAAGGGGACGCATCCTTTCGAAGGGGTGCGTCCCCTTTGACGTCGCGCAGCGCGAGGTACATCCGCTGCAGCGCGGCATCCGCCTG
>JANNTO010000050.1:0-4978 GCA_031403675.1 Gammaproteobacteria bacterium
GACCTCAACGGCCACGTCAACGTCAAGCACCACCTGACGATGTACGACCTGACGAGCGACCCGATGCTCGCGCTGCTCGGCATCAGCGAAGACTGGGTGCGCACCGAGCGCTGCGGCCTCTTCGACCTGGAGCATCACATCTGGTTCCTGAGCGAAGTGCACGTCGGCGAGACAATGGACCTGCACCTGCGGCTCAACGCCCGCAATGCCCGGCGCGTGCAGGGGCACGTCTTCCTGCTCAACGCCACGCGCGACGTGCTGGCTAGCGCCATCGAGTTCGTCTCGGCGGCGGCAGACCTCGATGCGCGACGCACCGTGGCCCTGCCCGCAAGCATTGCGGATCGCATCGATGAACTGCTCGCGAGCCAGGCGCGGCTCGACTGGCCGGCGCCACTGAGCGGCGCGATCTCGATCTGAACGACGCGGAGTATCCAAGCCCATGCTCGATGACCTGATCCAACTCGCCCTCGCCAACGCGGCGTTAATCTTCGGTTCCTTCACCGTGCTGTGGGCGATCAGCATGGCCGCGCGCGACTCGAGCCTGGTCGACATCTGGTTCGCGCCGTCGATCGCGGCTGCGGCCGTGCTCGGCGTGTTCGTCGGCGACGGGGCCGAGCCGCGGCGCATCCTGATCGCCGTGCTCGCGGTGATCTGGGCGACGCGACTCGGCGGTTATCTCGCCTGGCGCAACTGGGGACGGGAGGATCCGCGCTACGCGCGGCTGCGCAAGCACGTCGAAGACCAGGGCGGCAATTTCGCCTGGCACAGTCTCACGCGCATCAACCTGTACCAGGGCGCGATCGTGTTTATCGCCATCGCGCCGTTCCTGGTCGCGCAGACCGCGCCCGTGCCCGAGACGCTGGGGGCGCTCGCGTGGCTCGGCACGGCACTGGTGCTGCTCGGGGTCGCGTTCGAAGGCACGGCCGACTGGCAACTCGCGCGCTTCAAGGCGGATCCGGCCAATGGCGGGCGTGTGATGGACCGCGGCCTCTGGCGTTATACGCGGCACCCCAATTACTTTGGCGAATTCTGCGTCTGGTGGGGGCTGTATGTGATTGCACTCGGCGCCGGCGCATGGTGGACCGTGTTCTCGCCACTGCTGATGTCGGTGCTGCTGCTCAAAGTCTCGGGTGTCACGCTGCTCGAAAAGGACATTGGCGAGCGGCGGCCACGCTATCGCGACTACGTGGCGCGCACCAATGCGTTCTTTCCCGGACCACTGAGGAAGTCATGATGCGCCTGCTGCTGGCTGTTTTTCTGCTCCTGTCGGGTGCGCCTGCCGCACACGCCGAAATCGGCGCGTGGGACTTCCGGGTGCTGCTGGACGAGCACGAGATCGGACGCCACCTGTTCACGCTGCGCGATGCCGGCACGGGGCGCGAGCTGCGCAGTGAAGCCGATTTCAACGTGCGCGTGCTGTTCTTCAGTGCCTACCGCTACCTGCACGAGGCGGTCGAGCGCTGGGACGGTGATTGCCTGCAGTCGCTCGTGGCGCGCACGAAAACCAATGGCGAGAGCCTGGCCGTCAGCGCCGCAACCCGGAACGGCCAACTCGCAGTCGAGCGCCCGCAAGGGCCCGACCTGCATGAGGGCTGCGTAATGAGCTTTGCCTACTGGAACCCGGAAGTCCTGAACTCCAGTCGCCTGTTGAACAGCCAGACCGGTGAATTGGTGCCGGTGCAGATAACCGCACAAGGCAAGGATACGGTCGCGCTGCGCGGCCAGCCGGTCACGGCAGATCGTCACCGCATCAGCGGACCCGACCTGCAGATCGACCTGTGGTACGCAAATGACCAATGGATTGCGCTGGAAGCGCTTGCTGCAGGCGGCCGACGCCTGCGCTATGAACTGAAATAAGGAACGAGCCCATCATGACCACCCGATCTTTGCTGCTCGCTGCGTTGCTGCTGGCGGGCTGCCGCGGCGAACAGCACCCACCGCTGGCACTCGCATCCGACGTGGACCTTGCCCGTTTCATGGGCGACTGGTACGTCATCGCGAACATTCCGACTCTTATCGAAAAGGGCGCGCACAACGCGGTCGAGTCCTATCACCTCGCGCCAGACGGCACGATCGAGACCACTTTCACATTCCGGGCGGACGCCTTTGATGGAAAACCGAAGCGTTACACGCCACGTGGCTTCATCCGGGAAGGCGGTTCGAATGCCGTCTGGGGCATGCAGTTCGTCTGGCCGGTGAAGGCTGACTACCGGATCGCATACCTGACGCCGGATTACACGCAGACCGTGATCGGCCGCGAGCAGCGCGACTATGTCTGGATCATGGCGCGCACGCCGCAGATCCCGGACGAGGATTACCAGCGCATGCTGGATTTCCTGCGTGAGCAAGGCTACGACGTTGCGAAAATCCAGAAGGTACCGCAGCGCTGGGATAACAAGCCGGCTGCCACCAGTTGATCCGCCACGCCGTCTGGCTCTACTTCCGGTTCACGCTGAGTTTTCGGGACGTTGAAGAACTTCTGGCTCAAGATCGCCGCCAAACTCAGGCGGCGACGCGCCGAAAACTCGCATCTTCCGATCCGAAGACGCGTGCGCAAGATGCTCGGGTTCAAGTCCCCGCCCTCGGCGCAGCGCTTCCTCACCACGCACGCCGCAATCTACAACGCGTTCGATTTCCAGCGGCACATGATCAGCCGTCCGACACTGAGGCTGTTCCGAGCACGGGCAAACTGCGTCTGGAATCAGGCCGCTGCATGAGCGCGATCGTGCGGATCGCGCCGGATTCCGCGTCGGGCAGTTAAGTTGTCAGTTCCGGTCGGACCGAGCCACGGCCCGACCCCGGTTTCAGCTTCGATCAGACACCCGAACTGACCCTGGTCTGATCGCCCAGCCCTGCGCATCGCCCCGCATACACTGATAGCTCCGCATGCCGGCTGCCACATTCTCCGACACTTCAAGCTCAAATCTGCGAAATAGTCCAGAGGGATAAGCCTGTTCCTTGGCCCTCTGCCTGAATAACTCCGCGATCAGGTGCCACGCGCCGCAGGGTCGAGGGACGCCTGAAGTTCCGCCGCGCGCGCCTGGGAAAGGCGTACGAGGTCGGGCGCCGTGTAGGTCGCGCAGCCAACCAGGGCCATTGCGAACAGCAGGTTCGCAGCGATTGCAGTGTGCGCGGGCACGATCAGGACTCTCCGGATTGCATTGCCAGAGGTTACCATTGGCACGCGCCCGCATGCGGCGAGGGAGCCCGCACATGACCGCCGATATCAATTCGCGCCTTGCCAACCGGATCCTGTGGGGTCTCGCGCTTGGTGCCGTTGCCGGCGGTCTAACGCTGGTGGCCGGCAGTTTCTATCCGGACCTGCTGATCGCAGCGCGCCGGATCTCGACGCTGGTGCTCGATCCGCTGGGCCAGGTATTCCTGCGGATGCTGTTCTTCGTGGTCATCCCGCTGGTATTCGCCTCGCTCGCGCTGGGCGTCGCCCAGTTGGAGCGACTGGGGCAGCTCGGGCCACTGGCGACCCGGACCTTCATATTGTTTTTCCTGAACATGGCGATCGCGGTCGCGCTCGGTCTGATCATGATGAACACCCTGGAACCGGGGTCGGCAATGGATCCCGAAGCGAAGACCAGGCTGCTCGAGGAATACGGCGGCGCCGCGCGGAGCCACATCGAGCGCCAGGCCGCACAACCCGATATCACGCCGATGGCCCTGGTCGACATGTTCATGCCGCGCAACCTCTTCGGCGCCTTCGTGGGCAACAACCGCGATCTGCTCGGCGACGTGCTGCCGCTGATCCTGTTCGCGATCCTGGTCGGCGCCGCGGCGACACAGCTGCCAGCGGACGAGTCCAGGAAGCTGCGATCCGGTCTGGCGTTGATTAATGAGCTGATGACCGGCATCGTGCACTTTGCGCTGATGCTCGCGCCGTTCGCAGTGCCGGCGCTGATCTACAGCGTCATCGTCAAGATCGGCTGGGACATCGTCGTCGCGCTCGGCATTTTCGTGGCGGGATGCCTCGTCGTGATGATGTTGCACCTGTTCGGCACGATGTCCCTGTGGCTCAGACTGCTGGCGAAGCGCAATCCGCTGGAGTTCTGGCGGCTGATCCGCCAGGTGCTGGTGACGGCTTTCTCGACCAGCTCGAGCGCCGCAACACTGCCGACCGCACTGGCGGCGGCGCGCGAGCAACTCGGCATCCGCCCGCAGGTTGCTGGCTTCGTGCTGCCGCTGGGAACGACGATGAACATGGCGGGCACGGCGCTTTACGAGGGCTGCGTCGTGCTGTTCGTCGCGCAGGTATTCGGCATTGAGCTGGGCTTCGCGCAGCAGATGACGCTGCTGTTGCTCGCGGTGCTCTCGGCGGTCGCGGTTGCCGCTATCCCCGGCGGTTCGCTGCCGCTGATCGCGGGCCTGTTGGTCGCATTCGGCATTCCGCCGGAGGGCATCGGCATCATCCTGGGTGTCGATCGCATCCTCGACATGACCCGGACCATGGTCAATGTCGGATCCGACGTCGTAACGACCACGGTCGTCGATCGTTACACAAAGATGGGCGAAGCCGCCGGCGCTGCGAACTAGGCAGTCAGCACAGCCTCATCGGTCGCGAATGCCGCGGCCTTGCGCGGATCGATGACCGGCGGCAGGAGCTTGTACATCACCGGTGTGACCAGGCGGGCCAGCAGCGTCGAACTAATCAATCCGCCGATGATGACGATCGCAAGCGGCGAATAGAGCCCCGAGCCCTGGATCGCCAGCGGCGTCAAGCCGCCGATCGCCGTCAGCGAAGTAAGCAGGATCGGCAGGAAGCGCACTTCGCCGGCCTCGGCGATTGCATCGTCGAGCGCTTTGCCGCCTGCACGCAGCTGATTCGTGAAATCCACCAGCAATATCGAATTCTTTATCTCGATGCCGACCAGCGCGATCATGCCGATCATCGACGTGAATGACAGCTTGTAACCGGCGAGGAAGAGTGCAACGAGTCCGCCGGTGATCCCGAGCGGCACGACGCCGAACA
>JANNTO010000051.1:0-1795 GCA_031403675.1 Gammaproteobacteria bacterium
CGTTGCCGCCGCTTCCGGTAGACGGCGGCGAGGTGCGCGGCGCGCTCGAGGACATGCAGGGCCGCTTCAACGTGAACAACCTGCTGACCGACGAGGGCACGGCCAGCGAAGTGCAGATCGCGCGCTTCGAACGGCTGCTGACTTTCGTCGGCGCGGACCCGCGCTGGGCGCGGATCATGGCGGACTGGCTCGACACCGACACCGTGCCGGGCTTTCCGGACGGCGCGGAGGACGGCACCTACCTGTCGCAGAACCCGCCCTACCGTTCGGCCAATGGCCCGGTCACGACGGTTTACGAGCTGATGGCGCTGCCCGGCATGACGCTGGACGAGTTCCAGCGCATCCGGGGGCACGTCGCGGCACTCCCGGTAGGCACGCTGATCAATCTCTGCACGGCGCACGCGCCGCTGCTCGCGGCGCTGATCGAGGGCGGCACTGATTTTGGCGACGACAAGCTCCTGGCGTCGAACCGCAAGGACGGCTGCTTTCCGACCATGGCCGATCTCCAGGCGACGCTCAACGCCGACACTTTCCAGGCGCTGCGCCCGGCCATTTCGGAAAGTTCGAACTGGTTCCGGGCGGTGACGGCGGTGCGTATTGGCACCTCGGAACTCACGCTGTACAGTCTGATGGAGCGAACCAGCTCCGGCAGCAGCCGGACCGTACTGCGTTCAACAGGCACCGAGTAGCTCGCATGAATCAATCCCTGGTCCTGCGTCTGGCCAATCCGATCAGCTGGGTCGTCACCGGCGCGGATGGCGGACGTATCGGTCCGGTATCGACCGGCAACCTCGCGGATGCGGCGCCGATTGCCGCTGAGCGGCCGCTGATCGTCATTGCACCCGGATCGAGCGTGACACTCGCGCGACCCGAGTTGCCGGTGAAAAGCGGTGCACGCATCGCGCAGGTCGTACCCTATGCGATGGAGGAATCACTCGCTGGTGAGGTTGAACAGTTCCACTTTGCGGTCGGATCAACCGACGCAGCGGGCGCCACGCTGGTCGCGGCCTTGCGGCGCGAGGAAATGCGCAGCTGGCTTGACGCACTGGCGGGCGCCGGCCTCAGTCCGCAGGCGATCGTGCCAGACACGCTCTGCGTTCCCGACAACCCCGGCAAGATCGTCGTGGTCATCGATTCCGGACTGTTGCTGGTGCGCGCGCCGGGCGCACTGCCGGTCGCGCTCGATGCCGAGCCGCTGACCGAGGCGTTCGCGCTGGCGGGTCTCGAGGGCGAGGATCGGCATGTGCAGCTCTATGTCTCCCAGCAGGACTGGCAACACTCGCGCGAAATGATCGAGGCACTGCGTGAGGTAACCGGAAGTCTGGATCTGCAGCTGCTGCCCGATGGTGCGCTGCCGCTGCTGGCTGCCGAGGCCGTGCGAGCCGAGACACTTTCGCTGATGCAGGGCGAATTCGCGCGTCGCAGCGGATGGCGTGCGGAATGGCAACGCTGGCGGCTCGCTGCGCTGCTCGCTGTTGCGGCGCTGGTGCTGCATCTTGGCGTGCGCGGTTACGACCTGATCCGCCTGCACAGCGAGCAGCAGCGCCTCGATGCGGCGATCGAGCAGGCGGCGCGCATCGCGCTGCCGGACGTCCAGCGCATCGAGGATGCACGCGCCCAGGTTGCACAACGGCTCGCCGGCGGCGGTGCCGGCGAACCCGACGGCCTGCTCGCGCAACTCGCGGCAGTCGGCGGCGCGCTGACCGGCAACCCCGGCGCGACGATCGAGTCACTCGGCTGGCGCGATCGCTCGCTGGAACTGCAAATGCTCGCACCGGACACTGATGCCCTCACC
>JANNTO010000052.1:0-17191 GCA_031403675.1 Gammaproteobacteria bacterium
CGATCAAGCGTCGGAAGCCCGGCTTCAACGAGAGCTACTATGGCTTCAAGAGTTTCGGGAAGCTGCTCGAGGAGGCGCGTGACCGCCTGCTTGACCATCGATCCCCAGACTTTCTCTTCGGCATCGCGCTCCGCAAACAGGTCCTCGGCGGTCTCGACCATCAGGTCGATGCCTTCCTGGCGGCGGTCGTCCGTGCCACCCGGCGCCTTGGTCGCGGCTTTCGCGCTCTTCTCGCGACGCGCCACCCGCGCCTTGCCTTCGCCGCGCACCAGGTCGTCGTAATAGATAAACGCGTCGCAAGCGCTGATCAGCAGGTCGGAGGTCGAATTCTTGACGCCGCATCCGACCACAATCTTGTTGTTCTCGCGCAGCTTCGCGACCAGCGGCGAGAAATCCGAATCGCCGCTGATGATCACGAATGTATCGACGTGCGACTTGGTGTAGCACAGGTCGAGCGCGTCCACGACCATGCGGATATCGGCCGAATTCTTGCCAGACTGGCGCACGTGGGGGATTTCGATCAGCTCAAAGCCGGCCTCATGCATGCCGCCCTTGAACTCCTTGTAGCGCTCCCAGTTGCAGTACGCTTTCTTGACGACGATGTTGCCTTTCAGCAGCAATCGCTCGAGTACCTTGCGGATGTCGAAGGTCGGAATCTTGGCGTCACGCACGCCGAGCGCGACGTTCTCGAAATCACAGAACACCGCCATAATGCGGGTATCGGATCGGGTGTCGATCAAGGGTCCTCCGCAGCGCAACGCGCGCCAGCGTTCATTCCTCGCCGGCGGCGGGTTTCCAGGCCGATGCGAGTTCCTGCTGCTTGCGCGGCGGCACCGGGTCGTAGTGGCTGAGCTGCAGCGTGAAGCTGCCCTCGCCTCCGGTCAATGCCTTTAACCGATTCTGGTAGTCGGTGACTTCCGCAAGGGGCACATAGGCCGAAACGACGATGCGGCCGCGGGCGCGCGCTTCATTGCCGTCGATGCGGGCCCGGCGTGTCGCCAGATCGGCGGTGATATCGCCCATCACGGTGCCGGGTGCATTGATTTCGACATGCACGATCGGCTCCAGGACGGCAGGACCTGCCTTTTGTACCGCATCGAGGAAAGCCTTGCGGCCAGCCGAAACGAATGCGACTTCCTTCGAGTCCACGGCATGGTACTTGCCGTCGTAGACCGACACGCGGAGGTCCTGCAGCGGGAATCCGGCTACCGCGCCTTCGGCCAGCGCATGTCGGATACCCTTTTCGACCGCCGGAATGAACTGATTCGGGATCGCGCCGCCCACCACGTCGTCCACGAACTCGAATCCGGTGCCGCGCGCGAGCGGCTCGATGCGCAGGTAAACCTCGCCGAACTGGCCGGCACCACCGGTCTGCTTCTTGTGGCGATGATGGCCCTCGGCCATCCGCGTGATGGTCTCGCGGTAAGGAATGCTCGGCGGATGGGTCCTGACGGCGACGCCATAGCGTTCGGCCATGCGCTCGATCATCACGCGCAGATGCAGGTCGCCCATGCCATACAGCACCGTCTCGTTGACCGAGGTGGCGTGATCGACACGCACGCAGGGATCCTCGGCGGCGAGCTTGTGCAGCGCCTCGGCCAGCTTGTGCTCGTCACCGCGGCGCTCAGGCTCGATCGCGACGCCCAGCATAGCGGGCGGAAAAACGATCGATTTCAGGTGGAAGTTGTCTTCGTCGTGGGAATCGTGCAGCACGGCATCGAAATGCAGCTCGTCGAGCTTGGCTACCGCGCAGATGTCGCCCGGCACCGCCTGCGGAATCTCGCTGTGCTCCTTGCCCTGCATGCGGAACAGGTGCGCGATCTTCACGGGCTTGCGCGCATCGCCGACTAACAGCTGCGCGCCGGCCCTGATCGTGCCCTGGTGCACGCGGAACAGGCCGAGCTTGCCAACAAACGGATCCATGATCACCTTGAAGACATGTGCGATCGCGTGGCGGCCGGCATCCGCCACAATGTCCACCCGTTCCGCGTCGTCACCATCACCCTTCATGAATGGCGGCGCATTGCCCTCGGCAGGATTTGGCATCAGGCGCGCCATGACTTCCAGCAGTTCCCGGATGCCGGCGCCGGTCTCGGCGGAAACGAAACAGACGGGCACCAGATGGCCTTCGCGCAGCGCCTTCTCGAACGGATCATGCAGCTGCTCGGGTGCAAGTTCCTCGCCCTGCTCCAGATAAAGCGCCATCAACTCCTCATCGACTTCGACCACCTGGTCGATGATCTCGGTATGCGCCTGTTTCACCGAGGAGAAGTCGGTCGCCTCGCCGTCATTATGGAAAAAGCAGTCGATGACCTTGCTGCCGCCCGCGGCCGGCAGGTTGACGGGCAGGCATTCGCGGCCGAATTGCTCGCGGATTTCCTCGAGCGTGGCGCTGGCATTCGCATCGCGCGCGTCAATCTTGTTGATCACAACGATGCGGCACAGCCCGCGATCGCGCGCAAAATCCATCATGCGCTGCGACATCGCCTCGACGCCGGCGACGGCGCTCGTGACGACGGCCGCGGTTTCAACGGCTTCGAGCACCGGCAGTGTGCGGCCGATGAAGTCCGGGTAACCGGGGGTGTCCACCAGGTTGACGTGTGCGCCGCCGGTTTCGAGCCAGCACAAGGTCGCGTCGACGGAATGCAGCAAGCGACGTGCCTGGGGATCGTGATCGCAGACCGTCGTGCCACGGGCCAGGCTGCCTTTCGCGCGGATGCTGCCGGCGGCAAACAGGAGCGCCTCGGCCAGCAGGGTCTTGCCAGCCCCAGCGTGGCCTACCAGGGCAATATTGCGTATGTCGCCGGTCGCTTTGGTCATCCGTTCCCCCGCCCAACCGCCGTGCCGGCGGATTTTTCAAAAAGGATAGCACCGAAGTCAGCGGCTGGCTTGCGCCATGCCGGGATGAAGGGCAAACTCGGTTTCCTTACGACAAGGCCCTGCAATACGGGGCTGGCGGGGGCTGATATGGCAGTTTCGGTCAAGGGCGACAGCGCGGATCCGATGGTCGAGCCAAACGTCATTCCGCTCGTCGATATCATGCTGGTGCTGCTGATTATTTTCATCATCACCATTCCGGCCATGACGCACGCCGTCAAGATCGACCTGCCGCGTGAGAGCAACAGTCCGCCGCCCGTGCCGCCCGAAGTGGTCCGGATTTACGTCGAGTTCGACGGCACGATCATGTGGAACGGCTCGCCGGTTGAATACGCCACCTTTCGCGACTATACCGCGATCGAAAATGTCAAGGACCCGCAGCCCGAGGTACACGTGGACGCGCATCGGCGCGCGCCCTACGTCTACGTCGCCAATGTGCTGTTCACGCTGCAGCGCGGCGGCCTGCAGAAGGTCGGGTTCGTCGCGGGCGGCGCAGCCGAGCCGGTGGCGCCCTAGCGCCACGACCCGATCCGGCCACGGGCCATGATCCGGTCCGTGAGTTCCGCTCTGCTGCTCCTCTGCGCGCTTGCCGCGGGTAGCCTCGTGGCGGATGACGCCGGCACCCTGCGACGCTATGAATTGCCGAATCTGGATACGCTTGAACTCGTGCTGCCGGCCGGGTGGCAGGACACCGTGGACGAGCCGCCGGGCGGCGTCCCGCTGACCATCCAGTTCCGCCCCGTCGAGGGCGCCCCATTCGAGATCTTCGTGACGTTGGAATCGCCGGAGCAGCTGATGCCGGAGGTGCGCGATCCGAATGCGCTGCGAAACGCGGTCCGGGATGCCGCAAGCCGGATCCAGCCACAGGCGGTCGAGGAGACCATCGAGCTCCGGCATCTGCAAGGCGCGGATGGAATCGGTTTTTACTTCTCTGCGACCGACCGAGCGCCGCTTGCCGAGGATTTCAGGTTCACAAATCAGGGTGCGCTGCAGGTCGGCGATTTGACCCTGTGGTTCATGATCCTGACGAATGAAGGACAGGAGGCGGTCGTTGCGGATGCGCTCGCGATGTTGCAAACCGCCGTGCATCGCGGCACCGGGCTTGATCAGCGTTGAGCGCTGCTCACGGCGCGGCGCGGTTCGCGAACCACTCCGGCAGCGCCAGCGTCATCTGCGGGAATGCCGTGATCAGCGCCACGCCGATCGCCAGCACGAATAGCATCGGCAGGCTCGCGCGCGCGACCTCGAGCATCGGGCGGTGGAAGCGCGATGCCGACATCAGCAGGTTCAGGCCAATCGGCGGCATCAGGTAACCCAGCTCGAGACTGGCCAGCATGATCACTCCGAGGTGCACCGGATCCACACCGAACGCCACGGCGACTGGCACGATGAGCGGTGCCACCACGATGATCGCCGAGAAGATTTCGATCAGGCATCCGAGCACGACCATGACCAGGTTCAGCATCACCAGGAATACCCAGGGCGAGTCGATGGCCTCCCCGATCCAGACCGTCAAACGGTCGGGGATATGTTCGGTGATCAGCAGGTTGGTCAGACCCATGGCCGTGCCCAGAATCAGCAGCACGCCGCCGACCAGCAGCCCGCATTCGCACATCACCTGGACGAGTTTTTCGCCGCGCGGCAGATCGCGATTGATCAGCGCTGCTACCAGAAGTGCATAGGCCGCGGTGATGGCCGCTGCCGGCACCGGCAATACGTAGCCACCGAAGATCAGGACCAATGGGACGACCGGCAGCAGCAGATCCCACTTTGCGCGCCAGGTGGTAACGACCACGCGCCGCCAGCTGAGGCGCGGCTTTACCTTGGCCCGCGGCGACATGGCGATACCCCAGGCACAGGCCAGCATCACCATCAGCAGTCCCGGCACGGCGCCGCCGAGGAACATCGCTTCGATCGAAACCTGGGCAACGATTGAGTAAAGGATCAGCGGCAGACAGGGTGCGAACAGCACGCCCAGCGACCCCGCGCCGGTCACGAGCCCCAGCGCCTTGCGATCGTCGTAGCGCGACGACAGCAGGATCGGCATCAGCAATCCGCCGAGCGCCAGGATCGTGATGCCCGAACCACCGGTGAATGCCGTGAAGAATGCGCAGGCAAACACGGTTACGACGGCCGGCCCGCCGCGCAAGTGTCCGGTCCAGGCTTGCAGCAGCCGCACCAGGCGTCGCGCCGCGCCGGTCGAAGTCACGATGTAGCCGGCCAGCGTGAATAACGGCAGTGTCGCGAGCAGCGGGTTGGTGACCTGGTCGTAGTGATCGAGTGGCACCGAGGCGATCGGATCGCCCACGCTGATGAAGAAAATCAGTGCAATGCCCGCGAGACCGACAAAGAGCGGCGCGCCAAACAGCACGGCCACGGCGAGTGCAATCAAGAGCGGCGTGCGCAGCGATTCCACACCGCCATCGAGCTGTGCCACTGCCGCAGTCAGGGCCACGGCGATGACCAGCACGATTGCCCGCAGCGCATTGTTGCTGGCAGCGTGACGCGCCAGGCGCAAGGTGATGAAGGCAAATCCCAGTGGCATCGCCGCCTGCAGCACGATGCGCGGCACACCGAATGCCAGCGTACTCGAGGATCCCGCCTCCTGCGCCACGAATTGCCAGGCGGCGAGCGTCAGCAAGGCCGACACGGTCGTGCCGACCAGGCCGGTAAACGCCTCGATTCCGGGTTTCCATCCTTGCGGCATCGCATGGGCGAAGGTGCCCATCGACAGCAGCCTGCCGTCGCGCGCCGCCGCCATGCCGCCCAGCATGCCGACCAGCAGGGTCAGGTGACGGATCAGCTCGTCCGTGTTCGCAAATGCGGTGCTGGCGCCGGCAACGCCCAGCAGCACGAGCAATGCCAACACTGCCGCAAGCAGCAGACTCTCAAAGCGGTGGACGAGCGACATCACGTTCCGGCTGCGCGCTTTGCCTTCAGGGTTTCGACCGTCGCATCGAACATCGCAGCGGGCACCAATGTGCCGCGAATGCGTGGATAAATACGCGCGACTTCAGTGCGCCACTCACGCTCGACTTCCGCGGTCATCGGCGTGACCTTGAGGCCCAGCTTGTCCTTCATGGCCTGCACGGACTGCTCGTCCTCGACCCGGCTGGCGCGACGCATTTCGTGGCCGGCGCGCTCCGAGGTCTCGCGCAGCCAGGCCTGGGTCACCGGATCGAGCTGTTTCCATGCTTTCTCGGTGAGCACCAGCGCGCCGGTGATCGGCGCCCAGCGCAGATCCAGCATATAGGGCGCATAAGTCGGCACCTGGCTGAAGTTGGCGAGGAATGCGGGCACCGGCAGCGCGTCGATCATGCCATTGCGCAGCCCTAGCAGGATCTGGTCCGGTTCGAGCACCACCGGCGTGTAATAGTCCTTCATCAGCGCAACACTCTCGGGATCGCCGGAGCTCGCGTACACGCGCAGTGATTTCAGGTCACGGATGTGCTGGATGGGCTTGTTCGAGAAATATCGGACCCAGCCGGCGTCGGCCCAGAACATCACGACATAGCCCGCGGCGCGCAGGCGTGCCTCGAGATCGGGTCGCAACCGTTCGCGCACGCTATCCACTTCGTCCCAATCGCGAAACATCAGCGGCATGTACTGCAGCGCAGTCACCGAGCGCTCGATCTGGGCAAGGCCGACCGAAGTCAGCATCGCGCCTTGGATCTGGCCAACACGCATACGGCGCACGATTTGCAGCTCGCCACCTTGCGTACCCGCATAGATGTTCATCGAAACGCCGCCGGCGCCGCGCGACCATTCGGAGCTCAGCGACTGCAGGCGCTTGTGGAAGGAGGATCCAGTCGGCGCCACTGTCGCGATGCGCAATTCGTTGCGCTCTGCGGCAAACGCCGCAGGCCCGAAACACAGAGTGGTGGCCGCCACCGCCAGCGCGATGAGCGGGACCCGGAATCGGGCATTCATCATGGCGTCGGTTCCTCGTTGGCTATGGATTCGTCGAGCGGCGGCAGTATCCAGTGATCCAGATTGGCCGTGAGCCAGGTCGCGCGCCGCAGCATGATGGTATTGACCAATCGCGTTGGCGGATCGTCGTCGGGCCTGATTTTCATGGCCGCGGCGATCGCCTGCTCGAAGCAGTTGCGGTCTTCCTGCGGCAGGCAGACGGATTCGGCCCAGGACACGTGGGGACCCGCAGCCTTGCCCTGCGACAACTCAACCGCTCGATCGTAGTGCCGGCGCGCACTGGCGACGCGGTCGCCCTCGACATCCGGCCGCGCCATTTGATAGGTAATCAGGAATGAGTGGATCGCGCCGCGATCCCAGCCCTCGCTCACCGCCAGCGCACGATCGATTAGTGCCGAGACGTGCGACAGGTCGGCGACCAGCGACGGATCGTCCTTGCCGAGCGAAATTGCCGCAACCCAGGAAACGGCAGTCCAATAAAGCAGATCCACCTCGGCGGCGCCGGCGCGCGCCACGGCGACGGCATGGTCAGCGAGCAGCTCTGCACTGAATCCTGGCAACGAGACATCGAGGCCGCGCAGCCCGTAGTCACGCGCGCGCAAGTAAAGCCGGCGCGCGCGATTCCACGCCTCCCAGGCGCGATCGGTGTCGTCGAGTGCCAGCGCGTCGGCTTCCTGCTGCACGAATGCATACGCGTACTGGGTGAAGCCCGCGGCGGTTGCGGCAAGCAAGCCGCGATGCTCCGGTGTGGATGCGAGCACGCTCTCCATCAGCTTCAGGCTGAATGGCAGGGCGGCGCCGATCAGCTCCGGGTCGTCGTCGGCGGAATACGTCGTGCCAGAAGCGGCCAGCGTGTCGCCGACCTTGTTGGCGGCGAAGCGCTGGACCGAGCAGCCGGATATCAGGACGACGAACGCGAGTACGGCGACGCCGCTGGCGGCACTGCGACGGAACATCATCGAAACTGGACCCCCGTTGACGACCTGGAGGAATTCAAGCGTCTGGGGCCTGTGGATGATACACCGTGGTCATTCAGCAAGGAATTTTCCAGACTTCTCAACGGATTGCGCGATTCAGCCGCCGTCGTGCAGCTCGACCGTCGCCTCGATCTCGACCGCGATATTGGACGGCAAGGATTGCATGCCGACTGCGGAACGCGCACCACGGCCGGCGTCACCGAAAGCGACGACCATCAGGTCCGAGAAGCCATTCATGACTTTCGGGTGATCGCGGAAGTCTTCGGTCGCCTGCACCATGCCAAGGATGCGCACGAAGCGCTTCACTCTCGACAGCTCTCCGACCGCGGCCTTGATCGTCGCGAGCATGCACAGGCCGACCTTTTCGGCCGAGCGAACGCCCTGCTCCAGTGTCAGGTCGCCGCCGACTTTTCCAGCTGCGAAGTCTTCGCCGCATTCCCCGTGACCTGACAGGAACAGCAGATTGCCGGTCCGCACCGACGTCACGTAGGTCGCGACCGGCAGCCTCGGGGCCGGCAAGGAGTAGCCGGCCGCCGCGAGGCGCTGTTCCGGCGTATCGGCCACTGGATCCGCAAATACCGCCATTGGCGTTGCGAGCATGAGCACCAGAAAATACCAGCGCATGGCAGCCTCCATTCGGTCGCGCGACACTACTACCGATTGGAAGTCGTTGCCAGCATGAAGCATCATGGCAAAATGACCACCGAGCGCCTCGAGTCCCACCGCGCCGTTGTTGGCGAGGGCTTCGAAATCCGCCGCGCGCTGCCGAATCGCCAGCGGCGCATGGTTGGCGCCTGGTGCTTTCTCGATCACGCGGGTCCTGCAGATTTTGCCGCGGGCCGGGGACTCAATATCGGGCCGCATCCGCATATCGGACTGCAGACCTTCAGCTGGATGATCGAAGGCACGATCCTGCATCGCGACAGTCTTGGCTTCGAACAGTGGATTCATCCCGGGCAAGTCAATCTGATGACGGCCGGCCGCGGCATTGCGCATTCCGAGGAATCGCCGGCGGATGCCGCCGGGCGCTTCCAGCTCGCGCAGTTGTGGATCGCATTGCCCAGCGAAGAGTGCAATCGCGAGCCGGCCTTTCACCATTATCCAGAGCTGCCGATTGTCGAACACGGTGGCTTCAGGATTACCGTGCTGGCGGGCACATTCGCGGGGCAGCGCTCGCCCGCCCAGGTCTACACGCCGCTGGTCGGCCTGGATCTCTCGGCAACCGGCAGGGCACGGACGGAACTGCCGCTCGATCCGGCGTTCGAATACGCAGCGCTGACACTCGAAGGCGCACCTCGGGTCGATGGAGAAACTCTCGCGCCGGGCACCCTGCACTACTCTGGCACCGGACGCGCGGTGCTCGCGGTCGATTCTGCAGCCGCCTCGCGCCTGCTGGTGTTCGGCGGCCGGCCATTCGGCGAGGAGCTCATCCTGTGGTGGAATTTCGTCGCGCGCACGATCGAGGAACTGGCAATCGCAACCCGTGACTGGAATGAGGGCCGCCGCTTCGGCCAGGTAAACGGAGCGCGTGGTGCGCCGCTGGTTGCACCGGATCTCGAGGCCCTGCGTTTGCGGGAATTCCGCGGATGAAACGCATCGCTTCCGCCGTCGTCACGCCCACCGGCCCGAACTACCTGCAGGCGATCACCAGCGGTGGCTTTGAATTCCATTCCGATGAGCCGCTCGCGGCTGGCGGACAGAACGCCGGACCTGCGCCATACAGCCTGCTGCTTGCCAGCCTCGGCTCCTGCACCGCCATTACGCTCAAGATGTATGCAGACCGCAAAGGCTGGGACATCGGCGTGCTGCGGGTTGAGCTGACGCTCGAAAAGGATGCCGACGGCAACACATTCATCGGCCGTATCCTGTCGTCCGACGCGCCACTCGGTGCGGAGCAGTGGGACAAGCTGATCGAGATTGCCGGCAAGACGCCGGTGACCCGGACGCTCGTGACCGGCACGCGCATCACGACGACGCATACCGGAACCTGAACGATGCGCAAAGTCCTCGCCGTGCATGACGCCGCAGCGCCGCATTGGGTGGGCGACGGTTTCCCGGTGCGCTCAGTCTTTTCCTATGATGGCTTGGGTCGCGAGGTACTGAGTCCGTTCCTGATGCTCGACTATGCGGCGCCTCGTCAGTTCGGGCCATCGACCAGTCGGCGCGGCGTCGGCGAGCACCCGCATCGCGGATTCGAGACCGTCACAATCGTCTACCAGGGCGAACTCGAGCATCGCGATTCGGCTGGCAATGGTGGGCGCATCGGCCCGGGCGACGTGCAGTGGATGACCGCCGCTTCCGGCATCCTGCACGAGGAATACCATTCGGAACGCTTCACGCGGGAAGGCGGCCCGATGGAAATGATGCAGCTTTGGGTCAACCTGCCGGCCAAAGACAAGATGTCAGAACCGCGCTACCAGACACTGCTCGATGCGGACCTGCCGCGCGTGCCGCTGCCCGAGGACGGTGGAATGATTCGCGTGATCGCAGGCGAGTTCGGCGGGCGCCGCGGACCGGCCCGGACATTTACGCCGATCAACGTCTGGGACCTGCGGCTGAAGGCTGGGAAGACCGGCACCCTGACGATGCCGGAGGGACACACGGCCGCATTGGTACCGATGCACGGTGCCGTGAAAGTCAACGGTGAACACGACGTCGGCGAGGCTCAGATCGCGATCCTCGGGCGCAGCGGCGGCTCATTCACGATCGAGTCAAGAGGTGACGCAACGGTGCTGGTGCTTGGCGGCGCACCGCTCCATGAGCCGGTGGTCGGCTACGGCCCGTTCGTGATGACCAGCGAGCGCGAAATCGCGCAGGCGATCCGGGATTTCCAGAGCGGTCAGTTCGGCCGCTTGTGACTGCTGCGGCCAGCTCAGGCCGGCGGCTGGCGACCCAGATAGTCCATTTTCCCGAGCTCGACGCCGTTGTGGCGCAGGATGTCGTAGGCCGTCGTGCAGTGGAAATGCAGGTTTGGCAGCGCCTGGTGCAACACATAGGGCAGTCCCTGCATCGACTTCTCCCCCGAGCGGGTCTTCCATTGCACGGTACGGTCTTCCGCGCCTTCGAACTGCTGTGGTTTCAGGGTCTCGAGCCAGGCGGCGGTTTGCTTCGCGCGCGCAATCAGTTCCGGCAGTGATTTCTCATCATCATCGAACGACGGCGGCTCGAGTCCCGCCGGCCGCGCAGCGCCTGCCTTGGCCGAATCAGACGCGATCTGCACCTGTCGCGACAGCGGAAACATGTCCGGCGCGAGGCGCGCATTCACCAGCACTGTGGGATCGATTTTCTTCGCGTCTGCGTGCTGCGCGGCCTTCTCGAGCACCGCCGCCAGATTGTTCATCATGCGGATTCCGGTCGGCACGCAGGCTTCGTACATGGAAATCTTCATCGTCGGCTCCGGGGTCATTGCAATAGAATGCATTCATTATGATGCAGGGCGGCGTCGTTTGGGACAATCATGCGTGCCTGCCGCTGCGCGATACGGAACGATGGGTCGATGGCATCGCGCGCTATCGCGCGGTGGGCGTCACTGCAGTCACGATCAACCTCGGCGACAGCCAGGTTCCGCTCGAAACCCTGATCCGTACGGCCGCGAGCATCCGGCATTACGTGCAGCGGCATCCCGAGCACTATCTTCTCGGCCTGACCACTGCCGACCTGCGTGCTGCCAAGCAATCCGGCCGGCTGGCAGTCTGTTTCGACGTCGAGGGCGTTTATTCGCTCGGTGAGCAACTGACGCTGGTCGAGTTCCTGTACCAGATCGGCGTGCGCTGGATGCTGCTGGTCTACAACCGGCGGAATCTCGCGGGCAGCGGCTGTCACGATCCGGAAGACCAGGGGTTGACCGCGCACGGACGCGCAATCCTCGGCGAGATGGATCGCGTCGGCATGATCAAGTGCTGTTCCCACACCGGTTATCGCACGGCGCGGGAAATCCTCGACTCGACCGACCGGCCGGTGATTTTCTCGCATTCCAATCCGCGCCGACTGCACGATCACCCGCGCAATATTCCGGACGACCTGATCAAGTCCTGCGCCGCCACCGGCGGCGTGATCGGCATCAATGGCATCGGGCTGTTTCTCGGAAACCGTGAACCGGTCGCCGCCGACGCGGTCCGCCATATCGATTACGTGGCGCAGCTCGTCGGCCCGGCGCACGTAGCGCTCGGCATCGATTATATGTTTGACAGTTCGGAATTACTGGAACCGGGCCGCGCGAGCACGGAGCTGTGGCCACCGGAATGGGGCTACGGTTCGGGCGCGAAGGGTCTCGCGCCGGAGGCGATTCCGGAGATCGCCGCGGGCCTGGAACGACTCGGCTATCCGGTCGCAGCCCTGCGCGGCGTTCTGGGTGAAAACCTCATGCGGGTGGCGGACGCGGTCTGGAAGTAGCCGCCGGCCGGCCGGAATGTGCACCACGTCACCGCGCAAGCTCGGTTTCCTGATGCTGTTCACAGTTAGAACCCGACCGGCTGAGGCTACATATGTCGGGTCTCTGCCCGGCCTTCGGGGCAGGTTGCGCGTGGGAGTTTGCGCCGGAAAACATGCCTCCAGACCAGGAAAAAAGCGAAGGCATTCCGCAACGTGAGCCGTTCAGCGCCGGCTGGACCGGCGCGCTCGCAGTTGGCCTGTACTTCTACATCGTCGCCGCGCTCCTGATGATCGTCGTGGGCGGTAGCGGTGGGCCGTTCCTGGATGTTTTCAACCTCTACTCCGACTCACCGGCGAGCGTCGCCGCGACCGTTCTGGCGGTGATTGCAGCCAGGCGCGCGACCGATCCGGCGGTCAAGCGCACCTGGTGGTATTTCGCGGCTTCGACCGCCGTCTACACCATCGGCAACTTCCTGAATTCGACCTACTGGCTGTTCGGCGTCGATCCATTTCCCTCGGTCGGCGACTTCTTCTTCCTTGGCTTCTACCCGCTGTTGTTTGCCGCGGTCCTGACCATCATCCGTGCTGCCGCCGTGCGCGTGCAGTGGGGCCGGCTCGCGCTCGATGCCACGATCCTGATGCTGGGTTTCGGTGCGTTCTTCTGGTTCTTCGTGATCGGACCAACCGCCGCCGCAGATCGCGATCCAGACGTCATCAAGTATGTCCTGACGCAGAGCTACATCGCGCTGAACTGCATCATGCTGCTGTCCTTCGGCGTGCTGCTGATGCATGCGGGTGCCGGGCCGATTTACCGCCGTACGCTGGTGCTCCTGACCATCGGCTTCTCGGCGATGTTCCTTGCCGACATCGTCTGGGCGATGTCCAAAGTAACCGGCACCTATTTCCCGGGTGGCATGTCCGACGCCATCTACCTGTCCTGCTACGGCTGGCTCGGCGCGGCGGCACGCGAGCAGTTGCGCGGCGAGCCTGCGGTGCGCAAGGCGCCGAGCGCATTCGGCGCAGCGCTGGTGCAGGGCATGCCCTATGTGGCGATGTTGGCGTCTTTCCTGGTACTCGCGTATCTCGAGAGCCGCACGGCCTCGAGCCCGACCACCACGATGACGGCGGTCATCTTCGTGCTGACCTTGCTGGTGATGCTGCGCCAGGGCGTGCTGTCGCGCGACGACGCGCTGGTGCGCGAGCGGCGCGCTGCCAATGTCGTCGAGGCCCGCTACGCCTCGCTGATCAAGAACGCCTCGGACGTAATCATGATTGCCGACGTGGACGGGCGGCTCCGGTTCGCCTCGCACGCCGCCGAACGCACATTCGGCATGCACCCGGACGACCTGGTCGGGCGCAATCTGCTTGACCTCTGGGGTGAGGCTGATCGCGAGCGCATTGCCGCATTCCTCGCTGAAGTAGCCGCAACCCGTGGCCGATCGATCGGTCCGGTCGAAGTCGTGGTCGGCAACAGCAACCGCCGCAGCACACTGGAGAGCGTCGGCAGCAACCTGCTGGACGACCCGGCCATCGCCGGGCTCGCGCTCAACTTCCGCGACGTCAGTGAGCGCAAAGCCCTCGAAGAACAGCTGCGTCAGCTCGCATTCCACGACTCGCTCACATTGCTCGCCAATCGCAGCCTGTTCCGCAACCGCGTGCAGCACGCGCTGCAACTCGCACAGCGCGCGCAGCAGCGGGTCGCGGTGATGTTCCTTGACCTCGACAATTTCAAGAACGTTAACGACTCGCTCGGCCACGGCGCCGGCGACCGGCTGCTGCAGGCCGTCGCCCAGCGCCTGGTCAAGTCGACACGCCCTTCGGATACAGTTGCGCGCCTCGGCGGCGACGAGTTCGCGATCCTGCTGGAAGGCATCAGCGAATCCGCCGATATTGAGCGCATTGCTTCGATGATTACCCGGTCCTTCGATGAGCCGCTCCTGCTCGACGGCAGCGACACAATCGTCGCAGCCAGCATTGGCGTCGCGTTCTCGGAGGATGGTGACGACACCGAGCAGTTGCTGCGCAATGCCGACATCGCCATGTACAACGCAAAGGCCGCCGGCAAGGCCCGTTTCGTCGTGTTCCAGCCGCGCATGCAGGAACAGCTGCGCGAACGCCTGCGGCTCGAAGAGGACATCACTCGCGCACTCGAGCGCAACGAATTCTTTCTCGAATACCAGCCGGTCGTGGACCTCACGCATCGCGAGCTGCTTGGCATCGAGGCGCTGGTGCGCTGGAATCATCCCGAACAGGGTCTGATCATGCCGGGCGCATTCATCGCGGCAGCCGAGGAATCGGGCCAGATCATCCCGCTCGGACGCTGGGTGCTCATCGAGGCCTGCCGCAGCGTGCGCGCGTGGCGCGATTCCATTGCCGCCGGCGACGGCCTGCGCGTGGCAGTCAATATTTCCGGTCGCCACCTGCAGCATGCCGATCTGGTCGCCGACGTCCGGCACGCACTCGAAGTTTCCGGTCTCGAGCCCGAAAACCTGGTAATCGAGCTGACCGAAAGCACGATCATGCACAACACCGAACTCAACCTGGAACGGTTCCGCGAACTGAAAGCGCTCGGTGTAAAGCTCGCGATCGACGACTTTGGCATGGGCTATTCATCACTTTCCTACCTGCATCGCTTCCCGATCGACATCCTGAAAATTGACCGGGCGTTTGTCAGCCGGCTCACCGAGGAAGACGATGGTCCGGAACTGGCGCGCGCGGTCGTGATGCTGGGTGAAACGCTCGGGCTTGAGACCGTTGCCGAAGGCATCGAGCAAGAGGACCAGGTTGCCAGGCTGCTGGAGCTTGGCTGTGTCGCCGGCCAGGGGTTCCTGTTTGCACGGTCGAGTTCACTCGCAGCCGTGGCCGCGACGCCGTTCGCGGCGTGCCGCGCAGAGCGCCGCAAGGCCCAGACACTGTACGAGCGGCTGACCGCCACCGGGCGTTTCCGTGTCGGGCAAGTGCGTTCGCGGTCGGTCGCCTGAACTAAGGCGCCGTGTAGACGATCTCCCCGCCGATCACCGTCATCACGGTGTGTGCTTGCGGGATCTCACTCTCCGGGATTGTCATCAGGTCGGCCGAGAACACGCTGAAATCCGCGTACTTGCCGATTGCGATGGTCCCGCGCTCATGCTCCTCGAAGGCCGCGTAAGCCGGACCCCATGTCAGCACGCCAAGCGCTTCTTCGCGGGTCAGACGCTGGTCGAGGCCCCAGTCCGGGCCGGCAAAACCCTCAAGCGTGCGCCGCGCAACTGCGCCATAGAATTCGATCAACGGGTCGCCCGCCTCGACCGGCGCGTCGCTGCCGCCGGCGATCACCGCACCGGCGTTCAATAGCGAACGCCAGGCGTAGGCGCCCGCAATCCGTCCGGGTCCCAGGCGCGCAGGCGCAAACAGCAGGTCGCTGATCGCGTGCGAGGTCTGCATCGAGGCGACGACGCCGAGCTGCCGGAACCGCGGCATGTCCGCGGCCCCGATCACCTGCACGTGCTCGATGCGGAATCGCGGCTCGGCAACGGCGCGCTCACCCGGCGGCACCGCCGCCTGGGCCTTCTCGTACTGGTCGAGCGCGATGCGGTTGCCGCGATCGCCAATAGCGTGGGTCTGGACCTGAATGCCGCTCCTGAGGCCCGCGATGGCGACACGCAGGACCTCTTCCGGGGCGTTGCGCAGCAGGCCCGTGCTCGCCGGCGAATCGCTGTAGGGTTCCTCGAGCGCCGCGCCGCGCGAGCCGAGCGCGCCGTCCATGTAGAGCTTGATGGCGCGCACCGTGAGCCGCGGGTCGCAGCTCTGGTAGTTGCGGCCGAGCGCGAGCAGCCGCTCGGCGTCCGGCCCGGGACCGTCGATCGCCACATAGAGCCGCATCTTCATCCGCCCCGCCGCGTACAGCCGGCAGATCTGCTCGATCTCGTTCCAGTTGGTGCCGGGGATCTGCAGCTGCGTCCACCCGAGCCGCAGGCTCCGCAGTGCGCCGGTTTCGAGCGCGCGCGCCAGGTCCTCGTTGGTCGTGTCGGGCACCAGGCGCTGCACCAGACCCACCGCAGCGTCGACCAGCATGCCGGTCGGCTCGCCGGTCGCCGGATCGCGCAGGATCTCGCCGCCCGGCGGATCGGGCGTTTCGCGGTCGATGCCCGCGATCCTGAGCGCCAGGCTATTGACGACGACGGCGTGCCCGTCCACGCGCTCGAGCATCACCGGCCGGTTCGCAACGGCCTCGTCCAGGTCGGTGCGACTGGGAAATGACGCCGGCGACCACTTCGACTCGATCCAGCCGCGGCCGACGATCCACTCGCTCTGGTCCGTGGCCGCGCGCTCGCGCACCCGCTGCTGCAACGCCGCGAGGCTCTCGACGCCGGTCAGGTCGAAATGAAGTTCGCGCCAGCCGATCCCCGAGAGATGCGCGTGCGCATCGGCGAGCCCGGGGAAAACGGTCTTGCCCCCAAGATCGACGAATTGCGCATCGGTCGGGGCACGTTGTCGGGCATCGGCATTCGTGCCCAGGTACGCGATGCGACCGTTGATGGCGACCACCGCCTCCGCGTGCGGTGCGGTCGGCGTGCCAGTGTAGATGTTGCCATTCAGCAGGACGAGCGGCGCCGGCAACTCGGCCAGGCATGCCGCAGCACCAAGAATCGCCGCGGTGGCCGCCAACCAGATCGCGGGCTTGCGCCCGGCGCACGCCACGACTACGGCGTCGCCTTGGTCTGGCTCTTCACGACGCTGGTCGCCATCGCGATCATCGAGGCGATGTCCGAGAGATTGGCTGGAATGACCAGCGTGCTGGCAGCTTCATCGGCGAGATGTCCGAACTGCTTGACGTATTCCTCGGCGACCCGGAGCTGCATCGCTTCCATACCGCCCTTTCCCGCCAACGCTTCGCCAACCTGCCGCAGGCCCTCAGCCGTTGCGGTGGCGACCGCGAGGATCGCCGCGGCCTGGCCCTGGGCCTCGTTGATCTGCTGCTGCTTGGTCCCTTCCGATTCCTTGATGACGCGCTGCTTGTCGCCTTCCGCCTGGTTGATCTTGGCGTCGCGCTCGCC
>JANNTO010000053.1:0-25764 GCA_031403675.1 Gammaproteobacteria bacterium
CGTAGCTGGGGTGGCCGGTACCACAGCCGAGATTGACCAGGCGCCCCTTGGCCAGGAGGATTATACGTTTGCCGTCCGGGAAGATGACGTGATCCACCTGCGGCTTGATGTTTTCCCAGCGGTACTGCTGCAGCGAGGCGATGTCTATTTCGCTGTCGAAGTGGCCAATGTTGCAGACGATTGCCTGGTGCTTCATGCGGCGCATGTGCTCGTGCGTGATGACACTCACATTGCCGGTCGCGGTCACAAAGATGTCGGCCGTCGCGCAGGCGTCATCCATCGTGACGACGCGGTAGCCTTCCATCGCGGCCTGCAGCGCGCAGATCGGATCGATCTCGGTGACCAGGACCGTGGCGCCGAGTCCGCGCAACGACTGGGCGCAGCCCTTGCCGACATCACCATAGCCGGCGACCAGTGCGATCTTGCCGGCGATCATCACGTCGGTCGCGCGCTTGATGCCGTCCACCAGCGATTCGCGGCAACCGTACAGGTTGTCGAACTTCGCCTTGGTGACCGAGTCGTTGACGTTGATTGCCGGAAACGGCAACCGGCCTTCGCCGGCCATGCGGTAGAGCCGTTTCACGCCGGTCGTCGTTTCTTCGGTGACGCCGCGGATTTCTGCGAGACGGGCCGAGTACCAGCCCGGTTGCGACTCGAGGCGACGGCGAATCGAGGCATACAGGCTTTGTTCCTCCTGGTTCGCGGGTTTGGCAATGACCGAGGCATCGCGTTCGGCAAGCGAACCGAGCATCAGCAGCAGCGTCGCGTCGCCGCCGTCGTCCAGGATCATGTTGGCGTGACGACCGCCCGGCCAGTCGAAGATGCGGTGCGCGTAGTCCCAGTACTCATCGAGCGTCTCGCCCTTGGTCGCGAACACCGGTATGCCAGCCGCCGCAATCGCGGCTGCCGCATGGTCCTGGGTCGAGAAGATATTGCAGGAAGCCCAGCGCAGTTCGGCGCCTAGCGCGGCCAGCGTTTCGATCAGCACCGCGGTCTGGATTGTCATGTGCAGGGAACCGGCGATGCGGGCACCGGCCAGCGGACGGCTGCGTCCGAACTCGGCTCGCACAGCCATCAGGCCCGGCATCTCGGTCTCGGCGATCGCCATCTCGCGCCGGCCCCAGTCGGCCTGCGCCATATCGGCGACGTGATAGTCGTTGAACTTCGTATTGATCACGGCATTCATGGTCGTACCTCTCCTTTGCGAGCGAGAGCGCCGTTGTCTGTCGCGATCCTCGAGCCTGGCAGGCCAACGCCTGTTGCAACGCTCCTCGAAGACCGCGGGGACTGTCCCCTTTGGCTCAAAGGGGACAGTCCCCTCTTAGAGTCCCCTCTTAAAGTCCCGCAGCTTTCCTCAGCGCCTCCGCTCGGTCGGTGCGTTCCCAGCTGAATGCCGTGAACGTCGAACGGCGCCGGACCTTCGCGCCATTCGATTCCTCATGCCAATCGTAGTTCATCTCGACCGGTTCCCGCCCGAAATGGCCATAGGCGGCGGTTGCCCGGTACATCGGGTGGATCAGATCGAGCATCTTCATGATGCCCCAGGGGCGCAGGTCGAAGTGGGCACGGACCAGTTTTTCGAGACGCTCGTCGCTGATTCGGCCGGTTCCAAAGGTCTGCACCGAGATCGAGGTCGGGCGCGCGACGCCGATCGCGTAGGAAACCTGGATTTCGCAGCGGCTTGCGAGGCCCGCCGCGACCAGGTTCTTGGCGACATAGCGCGCCGCATAGGCGGCCGAACGATCCACTTTCGACGGGTCCTTGCCCGAAAACGCACCGCCGCCATGGCGCGCCATGCCGCCGTAGGTATCGACGATGATCTTGCGGCCGGTCAGGCCGCAATCGCCCACCGGGCCGCCGATCACGAAGCGCCCGGTCGGATTGATGTGGTACTTGGTGCGCTTGCTGAGCCAGCGCGCTGGCAGCACCGGCTTGATGATCTCTTCCATCACCGCTTCGCGCAGGTCCTTCTGGCGGACTTCCGGTGCATGCTGGGTCGAGAGCACGACGGCCTCAATGCCGACCGGCTTGTCGTTCTCATAGGCGAAGGTGAGTTGGCTCTTGGCATCAGGGCGCAGCCACGGCAGCTTCGAATTGCGGCCTTTGCGGACTTTAGCCTGGCGCTCAACCAGCTGGTGCGCGTAGTGGATCGGGGCCGGCATCAGGACCGGGGTTTCGTTGGTCGCGTAGCCGAACATCAGGCCCTGGTCACCCGCGCCTTGTTCTTCCGGGTTGCTGCGGTCGACACCCTGGGCAATGTCGGAAGACTGCTTGCCGATGACGTTGACCACTCCGCAGGTATGGCCGTCGAAGCCAACCGTGGACGAGGTGTAGCCGATGTCGCAGATGACGCGGCGCACCAGCTCTTCGAGGTCGATCCATGCCTTGGTCGAGATTTCGCCGGCGACTACCGCGACGCCGGTCTTGACCAGGGTTTCGCAGGCCACGCGGGCGCGGCGATCGCGGGCCAGCAGTGCATCGAGCACGGCATCCGAGATCTGGTCCGCGACCTTGTCGGGATGACCTTCGGAGACCGACTCGGAGGTAAACAGATAATGGCCAGACATCGAAAAATTATACGCCATCGGAGACAATGATGGTTTCCCGCCGGAGTGCCCTGATGCCCAGCCGCCGCGAGCTCGCCAATGCCATCCGGGCACTCAGCATGGACGCCGTGCAACGCGCCAATTCGGGGCACCCGGGCATGCCGATGGGCATGGCGGATATCGCGGAAGTGCTGTGGCGCGATTTCCTGAAACACAACCCGAACAATCCGCGCTGGGCCGATCGCGACCGCTTCGTGCTGTCGAACGGCCACGGCTCGATGCTGCTCTATTCCGTGCTGCACCTGACCGGCTATCCGCTGACGCTGGAGGAGCTCAGGAACTTTCGCCAGCTTGGGGCGCGCACCGCGGGGCACCCCGAACATGAAATTGCAATCGGCATCGAGACCACGACCGGCCCGCTGGGGCAGGGGCTCGCCAATGCAGTCGGCATGGCGCTCGCCGAGAAAATGCTGGCCGCGGATTTCAACCGCCCCGGACACGAGATCGTCGATCACCACACCTGGGTGTTCCTCGGCGATGGCTGCCTGATGGAGGGCATTTCGCACGAAGCCTGCTCGCTCGCCGGCACCTGGGGTCTCGGCAAGCTGATCTGCTTCTATGACGACAACGGCATCTCGATCGACGGCGAAGTTGCCGGCTGGTTCACCGACGACACGCCGAAGCGCTTCGAGGCCTATGGCTGGCAGGTGATCCGCGGCGTGGATGGCCATGATCCGGAGGCCGTCATACGCGCAATCCGCAAGGCGAAGCGTGAACAGTCGAAGCCGAGCTTGATCTGCTGCAAGACCATTATCGGTTTCGGCGCGCCGAACAAGCAGGGCACGGAGGAATGCCACGGCGCGGCGCTTGGCACCGAGGAAGTCGCGCTCGCGCGCCAGACCCTCGGTTGGGCGCATGAGCCATTCGTCGTGCCAGACGAGATCCGCGCGGCATGGGATGGGCGTGCCGCCGGCTGCCGCGCCGAAAATCGCTGGCGCAAGCGCTTCAAGGCTTATCAACAGGCGCATCCTGAGCTGGCGGCAGAATTCCTGCGGCGCGATGCGGCGCTATTGCCGGCCGAACTCGACGCGTTGATCGAGCAGGGCGCGGCGGCCGCGCAGGCGGCCGCACCGGCGGTCGCGACGCGCCAAAGCTCGCAGGCGGTATTGAACGGGCTCGCGGCGCGCGTGCCGGAGCTGCTCGGTGGATCCGCGGACCTGACCGGGTCCAACAACACGAAGATAAAGGGGACGCACCCCTTCGGGCGAGACCGCTTGGAAGGCCGCTATCTCCACTACGGAGTTCGCGAATTCGGCATGGGCGCGATCATGAACGGCATCGCGCTGCATGGCGGCTACATTCCATTCGGCGGCACCTTTCTGGTGTTCGCGGATTACGCGCGCAGCTCCTTGCGCATGGCATCGATCATCGAGGCCGGCAGCATCTTCGTGCTGACGCACGACTCGATCGGGCTTGGCGAGGACGGCCCGACGCATCAGCCGATCGAACATCTCGCGTCGCTGCGGATGATTCCGCGCCTGGAGGTCTGGCGACCCTGCGACACGGCGGAGACCTGGGTCGCCTGGGGCGCGGCGATCCGCCGCCGCCATGCACCGACCGTGCTCGCGCTGACGCGCCAGTCATTGCCGCAGCAGGCGCGTGACGCAGCACAGCTCAATGCGATCCGCCGCGGTGGTTATGTACTCCTCGATTGCGCGGGGCAGCCCGAGTGCATCCTGATTGCGACCGGTTCGGAAGTGGCGATCGCGGTGGAGGCGGCGCGCGAACTCGCTGTGCGTGGCCGGCGGGTGCGCGTGGTCTCAATGCCGGCAACCAGCGTGTTCGATGCCCAGGATGATTCCTGGCGCACGGCCGTGCTGCCGCCTGATGTCGACCGGCGCATCGCGATCGAGGCGGGCGTCGCCGATGGCTGGTGGCGCTATGTCGGTGCGCGCGGCCGCGTGATCGGCATGACGCGCTTCGGCGCCTCGGGCGCCGGCAAAGACCTGTTCCGGCATTTCGGTTTCACGACTGCCGCCGTCGTCGAGGCGGTGGAGTCGCTGCTCAACAATGGAGTGAATTGACCATGGCGATCAACATAGGCATCAACGGATACGGCCGTATCGGACGCAATGTGCTGCGCGCACTGTACGAGTCGAAGCGCAACCAGGAACTGCGAATCGTCGCGGTCAACGACCTCGGCGATGCCAATACCAACGCCCATCTCACGCGCCGCGACACCGCGCATGGCCCGTTCCCGGGCCAGATCTCGGTCGAGGGCGATCACATGATCGTCAATGGCGACCGCATCCGCGTGCTCGCGGAACGCGACCCGTCGAAGCTGCCCTGGGGCGCGCTCGGCGTGGACATCGTGCTCGAGTGCACGGGCCTCTTTGCCAGCAAGGAAAAGGCGTTGAAGCATCTGGCCGGCGGTGCGAAGAAAGTCGTCATCTCGGCGCCGGCCGACGGCGTGGACGCGACCATCGTCTATGGCGTGAACCACCAGACGCTGCGCGGCGACATGACCGTGATCTCGAATGCATCCTGCACCACGAACTGCCTCGCGCCGCTCGTGAAACCGTTGCACGACACGCTCGGTGTGGTCTCCGGCATCATGACGACGGTGCATGCCTACACCAATGACCAGGTGCTGACCGACGTCTATCACAGCGACCTGCGCCGGGCGCGCTCGGCAACCATGTCGATGATTCCGACCAAGACCGGCGCTGCGGCCGCGGTCGGGCTGGTATTGCCGGAACTGAAAGGCAAGCTCGACGGTTTCGCCGTGCGCGTGCCGACCATCAATGTATCGCTGGTGGACCTCACGTTTACGGCGAAGCGCGCGACTACCGCGAAGGAAGTCAATGACATCCTGCACGCGGCCGCGGACGGCACGCTGAAAGGCATCCTCGATTACACCGAGGAGCCGCTGGTTTCGATCGACTTCAACCACAACCCGGCTTCCGGGACCGTGGACGCGCAGCTCACCAAGGTGCTGGACGGCACGCTCGTCAAGGTTTGCGCCTGGTACGACAACGAATGGGGCTTCTCGAACCGGATGCTGGACACGACGCTGGCCTGGTCGCGCGCGTGATCCGGATGCAGGATCTTGAGCTTGCCGGCAAGCGCGTGCTGATCCGCGAGGACCTGAACGTGCCGATCGCGGAGGGCAGGATCACGAGCGATGCGCGCATCCGCGCAGCGTTGCCGACGATTCGCCTCGCAGTCCTGCGCGGTGCGCGGGTGCTGGTGATGTCCCATCTCGGCCGGCCGAAAGAGGGTGCAGTGGATCCGGCGCTGTCATTGGCGCCGGTGGCGAAGGCGCTTGCGGAATTGCTCGGACACCCGGTGCGGTTCGTCGCGAACTGGCAGGACGGCGCGACGGCCGCACCCGGCGAAGTCGTACTGCTCGAAAACGTGCGCTTCAACAAGGGCGAGAAACAGGATGACGAGGCGCTCGCGCGCCGCATGGCGGCCCTCTGTGACGTGTTCGTGATGGACGCATTCGGCACGGCACACCGCGCTGAGGCCAGCACTCACGGTGTCGCGCTCCATGCGCCTATCGCCTGCGCCGGCCCTTTGCTCACGGCTGAACTCGAAGCACTCGGCCGGGCATTGCACCAGCCAAAACGACCGCTGGTCGCGGTGGTCGGCGGCTCCAAAGTTTCGACCAAGCTCGCGGTGCTCGAGAACCTGATCGAGAAAGTGGATGCACTCGTGGTCGGCGGCGGCATCGCCAACACGTTTCTGGCCGCTGCGGGTCTTCCGGTCGGCAGGTCGTTGCAGGAACCGGACATGATCGACACGGCCAGGCGCCTGCTCGCACGGGCGCAGGCGCGCGGTGTCGCCTTGCCGCTGCCGACCGACGTCGTGGTCGCACACGAGTTGGCGCCCGGCGCGCTCGCGACCGTGAAGTCAGCTGCAGCGGTGCTCGCGGAGGACATGATCCTGGACATTGGACCGCAATCGGCGGCTGCCGTCGCCGGGATCGTGCTGAAAGCGGGAACCGTGATATGGAACGGTCCGCTCGGCGTGTTCGAGTACGATCAGTTCGGCGCGGGCACCAGGGCGCTGACCCTGGCGATCGCCAGGAGCCCGGCATTCTCGATCGCCGGCGGCGGCGATACGCTGGCCGCGATCGAAAAGTACGGCGTCGAGTCCGATATCTCCTATATTTCGACCGGTGGCGGCGCCTTTCTCGAGTTTGTCGAGGGCCAGGCGCTGCCGGCGGTTGCGGCGCTCGAACGGCGCGCCGCAGCCTGAGCGCTGCGGCAACAGAGGCGGGCATGCCAAGACGTACCAAGATTGTGGCGACATTGGGGCCGGCGACCGACACCGAGCGGGCCATGGCCGACCTGATGGACGCGGGCGTGGACCTGGTCCGGGTCAACTTCTCGCATGGCGGCTTCGATGATCACGCACGACGCATCGAGCTGGCCCGTGCGGCAGCGACGCGTGCCGGCCGCGTGGTTGGCATTCTCGGCGATCTGCGCGGCCCGAAAGTGCGCATCGAGCGCTTCGCGACCGGCAGTGCGACGCTGGTCGAAGGCGAGAGCTTTACGCTCGACCCGGCATTCGATGCCGACAGCGGCACTGACAAGATCGTGGGCGTCGCCTACCAGTCCCTGCCGCGCGACGTGCGCAAGGGCGACACGCTGCTGTTGAACGACGGCCTGATTTCGCTCGAGGTGCTGCGCGTCGAGGGCACACGGGTCCACACGCGCGTGCTGACCGGCGGCGAACTTTCCGACCTCAAAGGCCTGAACAAGCAAGGCGGCGGCCTTTCGGCCGGTGCCCTGACCGCCAAGGACCGCGAAGACATTCGCATGGCCGCCCAGCTCGGCGTGGATTACCTGGCCGTGTCCTTCGTCCGCGACCGCGAGGACATCATCGAGGCTTGGGATTTGCTGCGTGCCGCAGGCGGCGAGGGCCGCATCGTCGCCAAGATCGAACGGCGTGAGGCGATCGACAATCTTGAATCCATCATCGAGACGACGGCCGCCGTGATGGTCGCGCGCGGCGACCTCGGAGTCGAGGTCGGCTACGCCGAGCTGACCGGCCTGCAGAAGCACATCATCGCGCGTTCGCGCGCGCGCAACCGCCTGGTGATCACTGCGACCCAGATGATGGAATCCATGATCCATGCGCCGGTGCCGACGCGCGCGGAAGTCTCCGACGTCGCGAATGCCGTGATGGACGACACGGATGCAGTCATGCTCTCGGCCGAGACCGCGGTCGGCAAGCATCCGGGGCGCGTGGTGCGCGCGATGGCGCAGGTGATCGAGGGTGCCGAGAAGTGGCAGACCTCGAACCGGCCCGACCTGCAGCGCCTCGACCTGCATTTCAAACGCACCGATGAAGCGATCGCCGCAGCGGTCATGTACACGGCCAATCACCTCGACGTGCGCGCGATCGTCGCACTGACCGAATCCGGTTCGACGGCGCTGTGGATGTCGCGTATCCGCTCGGACATCCCGATTTACGCGTTCACTCGCCATGCGGCCACGCAGCGCCGCGTCACGCTTTATCGCGGCGTGTATCCGGTGGATTTCGATGTCACGCATCCGCGGCCAGAAGAGATGTATCCCGCCATCTTCGAGCGCCTGATCGCCGATCGGCTTGCCGCCGACGGCGACCTGATCATCGTCACGAAGGGCGAATTCTCGGGTGTCTCGGGTGGCACCAATACGATGAAAATCGTCCAGGTCCAGCAGCAGCCGGCATGAAGCGCGGCGCACGTCAGGTTCTTTTCTATGGCTTCGGCGTACTGGCCGGCTTGCTGTTGCTTGCGGTACTGGCGGCCTGGTTTGCGCTCCGCGCGAGCCTGCCGCAACTGGAAGGCGAAGTGGCGATCGCGGGCCTTGCGGCGCCGGTCACGATCGAACGGGACGCACTGGGTGTGCCCGTGATCCGGGCGGCGACCCGCGCGGACCTCGCGCGCGCGACCGGCTATGCACACGCCCAGGATCGCTGGTTTCAAATGGACCTGCTGCGGCGCACCGGCGCGGGCGAACTCGCGGCACTGCTCGGCCCGAGTGTGCTCGAGACCGATCGGCGCATCCGCGTGCACCAGTTCCGCCGGCGCGCGCGGGCGGCGGTCGCAGCGCTCGATCCAGGCATGCGCACCCTGCTCGACGCCTATGCGGCGGGCGCCAATGCCGTGCTCGCGGCCATGCGCGTTCGGCCATTCGAGTATCTGCTGCTTGGGAGCCGGCCCGAGCCCTGGCGCGCGGAGGATTCGCTGCTCGTCGTCCATGCAATGTGGATCGATCTGCAGGGACTCGAAGCACGCAGTGAACAACGCGGTGGACGCCTCGCGGCGGTCTTGCCGCCCGTGATGTACGAATTGCTGACCGCGTCCGATCCGGTCTGGGAGGCGCCGCTCGATGGCAGTGTCCTGCCTGAGATGCCGCTGCCGACCGCGGAAGAATACGACCTGCGCCGGCTCGATCGCGCGCTGTTCGAGCCGGTGGCGGAGGCAACCGCGAAGCGGAGTGCCGCCGTGTGGATCGACGACCAACCTGACGCGATGGTCGGCAGCAACAATTGGGCGGTGTCCGGCGCGCTGGCTGCCAACGGCGGCGCACTGCTGGCGAACGACATGCACCTCGGTCACCGCGTTCCGAACAGCTGGTATCGCGTCCGTTTCGTGGTCGAGGCGGAAGGAATTGACGTGACCGGCGTGAGCCTGCCAGGCGGGCCGGTGATCGTGGCCGGTAGCAATGGCCACGTGGCCTGGGGATTCACCAATAGTTACGGCGACTTCCAGGACCTGATCGCGCTGGCGCCGGGACCCGCAGGCAGCAACAGCTATCTGACCGCCGAAGGGCCACGCGCATTCGATGTGGACGACGAAGTGTTGCAGGTCGCCGGTGGCGAGACCGAGTCACTGGCCGTGCGCAACACGATCTGGGGTCCGGTAATCGGCGAAGACGGCCTCGGGCATGAACTCGCGCTGGCCTGGACCGCGCATCGCGAGGGCGCGACCGACATGGCGCTGCTCGGGCTCGAAACCGCGCGCAACATCGTCGCCGCCGCCGCGATCATCAGTGGTGCCGGCATGCCGGCGCAAAACGTGATGATCGCGGATCACACGGGCCGCATCGGCTGGGTGCTTTCGGGCAAGCTGCCGCGGCGCAATGGATTCGACCCGCTCCGCCCGTCTGCATGGCACGAGAGCGGCGCGGGCTGGGATGGCTGGATTGCTTCGTCGGAGACGCCGCGCCTGCTCGATCCGCCCCAGGGGTTTGCGTGGAGCGCGAATGCGCGCGTGGTCGGCGGCGAATGGTACGCAGTGATTGGCGATGGCGACTACGCGTCGCCGGCGCGCTCGCGACAGATTCGCAACCGGCTGCAAGAGATCCGGCAGGCCACGCCGGCGAGCCTGCTCGCGATCCAGCTCGACGACCGCGCGGACTACCTGGCGAACTGGCAGCCGCTTGCCCTGGCGGCGTTTGAACGCACGGGCGCCACCGATGCCGCAACGCTCGTCGCGGCCTGGAGCGGTCATGCGGCCGTCGAGGATGCGGGCTACCGCCTGGTGCGGGAGTTCGAAAACCGCGCTGCCGATCGTGCCTTCGAGATGCTGACCGCGGAAGCACGGGCCCGATGGCCCGATTTTCGCTGGCGCAAGCCGGAGCGATTCACCCACGTTGCGCTGCGCCTGCTGCGCGAACGGCCGGCACACCTGCTCGATCCGCGCTTCAAGGACTGGGAGGCGTGGCTCGCCGACGTTGCCGCGGCAACCGCGCGCGATCTGCCGGAAGATTGCACCGACCTTGCCGGTTGCAGTTGGGGCAAGGTCAATCGCCCGCGCATCCGGCATCCAATCAGCGAGTCCGTGCCGATCCTTGCGGGCTTCCTCGACATGCCGGTGTATTCACTGCCCGGCGACCGGCTCACGCCGCGCGCGCAGACGCTGACCTATGGTGCTTCCGAGCGCTTTGGCGTTTCACCGGGGCGCGAAAGCGAAGGTTACCTGCACATGCCGGGCGGGCAGAGCGGACATCCGCTGTCGCCCTTTTATCGTGCGGGTCATGAGGCCTGGGTAAAGGGCGAGGCCACGCCGTTCTTGCCAGGGACGGCGGAACATGTGCTGAAGCTGGTTGCAGACGGGAGGTAGCAAGACGTGTTTACGACCTATCGCACTCAAACGGGCCGCGTGCTGGGACTTCTGGTACTGGTCTACATCCTGTTGGCGCAGCCGCCAAAGTTGTTTTCTCCCGGTGTGAACGAAGTGCTGGAACTGGTTGGTTTTGCGCTGCTGGTGGTGGCGGCTTTCGGTCGCATCTGGTGCCTGCTGTTTGCCGCCGGACACAAAAATGACGTCCTGCTGACTGAGGGTCCTTATTCCATCGTTCGCAACCCGCTCTATGTTTTCAGTTTCCTCGGAGCCTTGGGGTTCGGACTGGTAATCCACAATCCGCTGCTGGCGCTGGTCATCGTAGTGTTCTTCGCGGTTTCCTATCCGCTGGCCGTCGCCAGTGAAGAGACGCACTTGAGCAGCATCTTCGGTGCAGCCTATGCGGACTACCGGGCCAGGACGCCGCGCTGGATCCCCAACTGGAAGCTTTATCACGAGCCCGCATTAGTGACCGTATCTCCGGCCAAGATCCGCATTGGAATTTTTGACGCGATGTGGTTTCTGTGGGCATTCCTGCTGTGGGAGGCTCTGGAGGAACTTCGTGAAACGGGCGTGTTGACCACGATCATGTGACCGATGGTTGGGGGAGCCGCGTTACTGCAAGACCCGCATCGCCCGATCCAGCCCCGCAAGCGACAACGGAAACATCCGCTCCTCGAACAGCTCCCGCGTGATCCGGATTGAGGGCGTGAACTCCCAGCGCTCCCGTGGTTCCGGGTTAAGCCACACATGGTGCGGGTAGTTCGCCAGCAGTCGCTTCATCGAGGCGGCGCCCGGTTCTTCATTCCAATGTTCGATACTGCCGCCCGGCTGCACAATCTCGTAGGGACTCATCGTCGCGTCACCGACCACGACCAGTCGGTAGTCACGGCCATAGGTGCGCATGACTTCAGCCAGTGATGTGCGTTCGCTGTGCCGCCGGCGATTGTCCTTCCACACCGACTCGTAGACGAAGTTGTGGAAATAGAAGTACTCGAGGTGCTTGAACTCGCCGCGTGCGGCCGAAAACAGCTCTTCGCAGACCCGTACGTGATCGTCCATTGAGCCGCCGATGTCGAGGAACAACAGCACCTTTACCGCATTGTGTCGTTCGGGGACCATGCGGATGTCGAGCAGCCCCGCCTTGCGCGCGGTTGAATCGATCGTTGCAGCGAGGTCGAGTTGTTCGGCCGCGCCCTGGCGCGCGAAGCGGCGCAAGCGTCGCAGCGCCAGCTTGACGTTGCGCGTGCCGAGCTCCACCGAGTCGTCCAGATTGGCAAACTCGCGCCGCTCCCAGATCTTGACCGCGCGGCGGTTGCGTGATCCCTGCTGGCCGATGCGCACGCCCTCGGGGTGGTAGCCATCCGCGCCAAACGGGGAGGTGCCGCCGGTGCCGATCCACTTGCTGCCGCCCTGGTGCCGTGCTTTCTGTTCCTCGAGACGCTTGCGTAGCGTCTTGATCAGCTCGTCCCAGCCGCCGAGCGCCTTGATCCGTGCTTTCTCCTCGTCGGTCAGTTGCAGTTCGAGGCTCTTTTGCAGCCAGTCGGCCGGGATTTCGGCCGCCAGCAGCGCCTCGAATGCCTGCTCGATACCCTTGAAGTGCGCGGCGAACACGCGGTCGAAACGGTCGTAATGGCGTTCGTCCTTGACCAGCACGGTGCGCGCAAGGAAGTAGAACTGATCGAACGCGCCGCAAGAGGGGACAGTCCCCTTCGCGGGAAGACCCGCGAAGGTGACAGTCCCCCGGGACAGCGCTTCGAGCAGTGCCAGGAACTCGGTGATGGACACCGGCACGCCCGCGGCGCGCAGCATCTGGAAAAAGCGGATCAGCATGGGCGCACCGCCCCGGTCAGCCGGGCCTTCCCGCGCGCCGGTTCAGGAACACCAGCTGCTCGAACAGGTGTACGTCCTGTTCGTTCTTCAGCAGCGCGCCGTAGAGCGGCGGGATCGAGGATCTTGCATCATCAGAGCGCAGCGCCTCGGCAGGAATGTCTTCAGCGAGCAGCAGCTTGATCCAGTCGAGGAGCTCTGATGTCGATGGCTTCTTCTTGAGGCCCGGCACGTCGCGGATCCGATAGAAAGCGGACAACGCTTCGGCCAGCAGCGACTTCTTGAGTCCGGGAAAATGCACCTCGACAATCTGCTCCATCGTCGCCGTGTCGGGAAAGCGGATGTAGTGGAAGAAACAGCGGCGCAGGAAGGCGTCCGGCAGCTCCTTCTCGTTGTTGCTGGTGATGAAGACGACCGGTCGTTGCCGCGCCTTCACCAGTTGCCTTGTTTCGTAGACGTAAAACTCCATGCGGTCGAGTTCGCGCAGCAGGTCGTTCGGAAACTCGATGTCAGCCTTGTCAATCTCGTCGATCAGAAGCACCGCCTGCTGCTCGCTCTCGAACGCGCGCCACAGCATGCCCGGCACGATGTAGTTGGCGAGGTCGGCAACCCGCGCATCGCCGAGCTGCGAATCACGCAGGCGCGACACTGCGTCGTATTCGTAGAGTCCCTGCTGCGCCTTGCTGGTGGACTTGATGTGCCACTCGTACAGCGGCCGGTCAAGCGCGTGCGCCACTTCCTGCGCCAGCTGGGTCTTACCGGTGCCGGGCTCACCCTTGATCAGGAGCGGCCGGCCGAGTGTCACCGCGGCGTTGACGGCGAGTTTCAGTTCGTCGGTTGCGACATAGCTGTCGGAACCGGCAAAGCGGCTTGCCGGGCGCTCCTTCAACTGGCCTTGGCGGGCGCGGCCTTGGCCGCAAGCTGCTTCAGATCGCCCAGCACCAGCTGCGAGTGGCCCTTCGGGTCAACCTTCATGTAATGCTTCGCAACGCGGCCTTGCGGATCGATGATGAAGGTATCGCGCCGTGCCATCTCGGCGAAGCCGAGGTACTTGGTGAGCGTGCCATAGGCGGTCGCGGTGCGCTTCTCTGCATCCGCGAGAATCGGGAACGGCAGGCTGTTCTCGTCTGAGAACGCCTTGTGCGAGGCCACGTCGTCAACGCTGACGCCGAGGATCGCAGCGCCGATCTCGCGATACGCAAAGATGTTGTCGCGGAATTCGCAGGCCTGCGTCGTGCAACCCGGCGTCTGGTCCTTCGGATAGAAATACAGCACGACCCATTTGCCGCGGTAGTCCTGCAGCGTATGCCACTTGCCGGTCTGGTCCTGTAGCCTGAATTCCGGCGCCGCGGCGCCAACGGCTGGAGCTTCATCGGCACTCGCGCTCGTTGCCAGCAGTAACGTGGCACAGGCGGCGACGGCGCCATGCAGGAATCGCTTCATGTCGGATCCTCCGGTTAGGCAGGTACCATAGTATCGCGGCCTGCCTGCAGTTGACCACGAGCGAACCGGGGGGTTCCCCGCATGAGTGAGGATGCGCCGAAATACCCGCTGCCCCGGCCACGCGTCGCGTTGGTCTTGCCAGGTGGTGGCGCGCGTTCCGCCTATCAGGTCGGCGTACTGCGCGCCATCGCCGGATGGTGCCCGGCCGGTAGTCCGCTGCCGTTCTCGATTCTGTGCGGAACTTCCGCCGGTGCGATCAACGCGGCCGTCCTTGGTGCGCAGGCCGGCAACGTGCAACGCGCCGCCGCCGAACTCGCGCGGGTCTGGGGCGGATTTCACATCGAGCAGGTATTCCGCGTGGGCGCCGTTGACATGCTGCGCTCGGGTCTGCACTTGCTCCTGGCGCTGGTCTCAGGCGGTTGGCTGCTGCCGATGCCGCGTGCGCTCTTTGACAACTCGCCGCTGCGCGCACTGCTCGCGGCGCGTGTCGATTTTGCGGCACTGCGGCGCGCGCTTGCGGCCGGTATGCCGGATTCAATTGCGATCACCGCCACCAGCGTCACCAGCGGCGACTCGGTGACTTTCGTCGAATCGTCGCGCCCATTCACGCCGTGGGAACGCGCCGGTCGCCGCGGCCTTGCAGTACGGCTCGAAGTGGATCACCTGCTGGCAAGTTCGGCGATTCCGCTGCTATTTCCGGCGGTCGCGATGGGCAGTGCCCATTACGGCGATGGCGCGATGCGCCAGTCAACGCCGCTCGCACCGGCAATCCACCTGGGTGCGGATCGTATCCTGGTGATCGGCGTGCGCCAGCTTGGACGCACGCCGGCGACCACGCAGGACGCGCCGAACCTGGCCGAACAGTTCGGCTTCATGCTCGACACGCTGTTCATGGAGGGCCTGCAAGCGGATCTCGAGCGTCTCGGCCGGATCAATGCGCTGCTCGGCCAGCTGTCCCGGGGAACTGCGCCGTTCGACCTGCGTCACGTTGCGACCCTGCTGGTGCTGCCGGAGTGCGATCCGGGCGAAATCGCAATTGCGCAGCGCATGGCCATGCCGTGGACGCTGCGCGCACTGCTGCGGATCCTCGGCGCGACCGGTGTGCGTGGCGGCCGGTTGCTCTCCTACCTGATGTTCGAGTCTGCTTATACGCAGGAGTTGATCCGCCGCGGCGACGCGGATGCCAACGCGCGTCGCGCCGAAATCAGTGCTTTTCTGGGGCTCGAATGCGAAGCGGGCGCCGGCGTGGCCTAGGTCAGCAACAGCGAACCGACCTTGCCGGCGTCATTTCGGCAAGGCGTTATGGCGAACCAGCAGTTGCGGGTAGCGGGTCCTGAAATGCGTGGCAAGCCGTTCGACCAGGTAGACCGAACGGTGCTGGCCTCCGGTGCAGCCGATGGCGACAGTCAGGTAACCACGATTAGCGGCCTCGTATTCAGGCAGGCGGTTTTCGAGGAAGCGGATCAGGTCCTCGATCATGCGCGACACGCGCGGGCTTGCATCGAGAAACTCGATGACGCGGCTGTCATGCCCGGTCAGCGACTGCAGCACAGGCTCCCAGTACGGATTCGGCAAGGTCCGCGCATCGAACACGAAGTCGGCATCGCCCGGTGTGCCGTGCTTGAAGCCGAAGGATTCGAACATGATTGACAGGCGACCCGGAGCCTGCGGCTCGACGCGCTTGGCGATCAGGTCGCGCAGTTCATGCACGCTCATGCGCGAGGTGTCGATGACCAGATCCGCGTTGTCGATCAGTGGATGCAGCAGGCGCCGCTCCTCGGCAATCGCATCGGCGAGGCTCCGACCTTCGCCGGCCAACGGATGACGCCGGCGCGTGTCTGCGTAACGGCGCAGCAGCACTGCGTTTTCCGCGTGCAAGTACAGGGTTTCGCAGCGCAATCCGGCGCGCGTGAGATCGGCGATGAGCGTGGGAATCGAGGCGAGATCGTCGGGCCGGTTGCGCGCGTCGAGCCCGACCGCGAGCCGGCGATAGGCGGGTTCCTCGGTGCGCACGGAATGCGCGACCAGCGCCTGTACCAGGCCGGCCGGAATATTGTCGATGCAATACCAGCCGAGGTCCTCGAGCATGTTGAGCGCGACGCTCTTGCCCGAACCCGAAAGACCACTGACAACGACCAGCCGCATCATCTGATTGCCACCGGTGGATTCGTCCTGCTCAGGCAGGACGGCCGCGTGTTACATCGGTCGCGTGATGATCGCCCTGTTTTTCCTTGTGTTTGCGCAGCAGGCGGTCCAGCTTGTCGGCCAGCGCATCGATTGCGGCATACATGTCGCCGTCGATCGAATCGGCGTGGATCACGGCGCCGCTGACTCCGAGCGTGGCCTCCGCCTTGTGCTCCAGCTTCGCGACCGTCAGCACGCAGTGCACATCGATCACCTGATCAAAGTGCCGCATCACGCGCTCCATTTTCTTCTCGACGTAGCCGCGCAATGCCGGTGAGATTTCGATGTGGTGACCGGTCAGCGTCAACTGCATGGTGGCTTCCTCCTGGGGTCTGGTGTTCGACGTCGTTCGCTTGATGGCGGGATTCCAAGTGCCTCGCGATACTTTGCAACAGTGCGGCGTGCCACCTGGATGCCGTCACCGGACAGGATCCCGGCGATCTGGTGATCGCTGAGCGGGCGCGCCGGCGATTCCTGCGCAATCAGCTTGCGGATCTTGGCACGAATCGCGGTGGACGATACTCCGGTCCCATCCTCCGCAGGTACGTGGCTCGAGAAAAAGAACCGGAACTCGAATACCCCGCGCGGCGTATGCAGGTACTTGCCGGTCGTGACCCGGGAAATCGTGGATTCGTGCATCTGCACGGCCTCGGCGACGTCGCGCAGGATCATCGGCTGCATCGATTCCTCGCCGCTGTCCAGGAACGCGAGCTGCCGTTCGACGATCGAGCGCGCGACGCGCAGCATCGTGTCATTGCGGATCTCGAGGCTGCGCATCAGCCAGCGCGCCTCCTGCAATTGCGTGCGCAGCACGGCATGATCCGGCGCGCGCGTGATCATGCCGGCATAGGTCTCATTTACGCGGATGCGCGGTAGCACCGCGGGGTTCAGCTCGACCACCCAGCCCTGCGGCGAGCGGCGTGCATAGACGTCCGGCACCACATACTCGGTCCGCACCGGCTGGAATGCGGCTCCGGGACGCGGATGGCAGCTGCGAACCAGAGCCAGTGCGATGTCCAACTCCTCGCCGCTGCAGTGCATTTGCCGTTGCAAGAGCGAAAACTGCTGACTCGCGATCAGTTCGAGGTGCAGCTGGGCCAGGGTCCGGGCGGCTTCGATTCCCGGCGTTGCGGAATCGAGTTGCGCGAGTTGCAGCTGGATGCATTCGCCGACTGACCGCGCGCCGACCCCGACCGGGTCGAACTGCTGGATGATCGCGAGCACGCTCTCGACACTTGCGGCGTCTGCCGCCACGTCGCGAGCCACCGCTGCTGCGATCGCTTCAGGCGTTTCGGTCAGGTAACCGTCGTCATTGATCGCATCGATCAACGCGCGTCCGATCGTGACGACCTCGGCCGGCAGGCTGGCCATTTCGAGCTGCCAGACCAGGTGATCCTGCAGCGTGTGGCCCGCCTCGTCGGCGACCTCGTGTTCGCCGTCGCCGGAGCCCGACCAGGGCGTTTCAGACTCGGCGGCGGTCGGTTCGGCCCATTCGTCACCGATTTCGACGACCACCTCGGGCTCTTCAGCTGCGGTCTCGTCACGTTTGTTGTTCTGCTCGGCCTCGACGAGTTCTTCGAACGAGGCGGTTGCTTCGAGATCGTCCAGAGCCTCGAGCAGCACATTGCTCTCGAGCGCCTGCTGCACCTGAGCCTGCAATTCGAGGGTCGGCAATTGCAGCAGCCGGATGGCCTGCTGCAGCTGCGGTGTCATCGTCAGCTGCTGGCCGATCCTTAGCTGCAGGCTCGGTTTCATCATGCGCTGGTACTGGCCTCGGCAGCGGCCCGGCAGGCGGCGGGGAGCCGCACGGTCAGAGCCGGAAATCCTGTCCCAAGTAGACCTTGCGAACCTCGGGATTGGCAAGGATCTCGTCGGCAGATCCCGACGCCAGCACGCTGCCCTGGTTGACGATATAGGCCCGGCCGCATATTCCCAGTGTTTCGCGGACGTTATGATCGGTGATCAGCACCCCGATGCCGCGCTCGGCGAGATGCCGGGCGATGCGCTGGATGTCGTGGACCGACAGCGGATCGACACCCGCAAAGGGTTCATCCAGCAGGATAAAAGCAGGATCCGCGGCCAGCGCCCTGGCAATCTCGACGCGCCGCCGTTCGCCGCCGGAAAGGCTCATGCCGAGGTGGTCGCGCAAGTGCGCAACATGCAGTTCTTCCAGCAGCCGCTCGAGTGCCTCCTCGCGCGCGGTCGCGTCGAGGCTGCGGCGGGTCTCGAGGATCGCCATGACGTTGTCGGCGACCGACATGCGCCGGAACACCGATGCCTCCTGCGGCAGGTAACCGAGGCCGCGGCGTGCCCGCGCGTGCATCGGCAGGTGAGTGATGTCTTCGCCAACGAGTTAGATGCGCCCGCCAACGCAGGGCACCAGACCGACGATCATGTAAAAGGCGGTGGTCTTGCCGGCGCCGTTCGGCCCGAGCAGCCCGACAACTTCCCCGCTTTCGATTGAAAGCGACAGCGAATTGACGACCTTGCGTTTCCGGTAGCTCTTTTCGAGGCTGGTAGCGGCGAGCACGCTCATTCGGGAGACTTCGGGGCGTCGGTTGGCACTTGCGGTGCCGGCTCACGCGGCTTGATCGTAAACGTCACCTGCTCGCGCGAAATGACCCGCAGGGTTTCGGTGCTGTAGACCAGCGTCGCGCTGGAGACCTCGTTGCGCCCGTCGCTGAGCCACGCATCGCCGGCAAACTCGACGGTACCGCGGCTGAGATCGTAGTCGATGCGATTGGCGCGGCCCTGCGTGACCTGTGTTGCGCTGCGTTGCTCGAATGTCGCAGGCAGCCCGGTCACGGTTGCGCTCTGGACCTGGCCGCCGGCGAAGCGCACGCGCGCCGACTCACTCGCAAGCGAAGACTCGGGCATCGTGATGCTTACCGTTCCGCTGAATTCCCAGCCGCTGTCCTCGAAATCGAGGCCGCTCGCGACTGCACGTTGCGCGGCGATGCGAATGCCGCCCTGCACGATCGTGATCTCGTTGAACACCAGCACGTTCGCCTGGTAATCAAAATCCGACGAGCGTGCCTCGACCTTGATCGGCAATTGATCGCGGTCCTCGGCGTGCGCGGCAACGCCGAGCACGCAGGACAGTGCGGCCGCGATGACCGGCCTAGGGAGTGAAAACGCCATTGACCTCGGACTCCAGCCGCAGGCTGCCAGCTTTCAGGTCGGCACGCATCCCGCGCGCCTGCATCAGATGACGGCCGAAAGCGAGCTCCACCGGGCTTTTCGATTCCGCGCGCTCGGCAACGGTGTCGAGCGTCATGCGCGCGGTGCGCAGCTCGGCCGTTTCCAGCTGCCCCTCGGGCGCTCCGGTGAGCCGCACATTGCCCTCGAATTCAACGACCTGGCCGGCCTGCGGCACGCGCGCCTCGGTCGCCGTCAGGTGCCAGCGCTGGCCGGTCGGTGCATGGTAATCGACCGCGACCTCGGCGAGGCGGACCATGCCGCTCGCAGGATCCTCGTTGGCGGAAACGGATTTCAGTCCGATGCGCAGGCGGCCGTCGGCGCCGAATTCCTCGAGTACCACGCCGGTCAGGTAGTAGCCGGGACGCTCGGCTGCCGCCGTGGGCGGCGGCGCCTCGCGATCCAGCAGGCGCCATTGGACCAGTACCGCGAACAGGGCGATGAGTGCGGCCAGCAGCAGCAACCGCGCGGTCATCGAGTTGCGCCGCGGGACGCCAGCAGGAAGTCGCAGAATTCGCGTACCGCGCCGCGGCCGCCAGGCGCCTTTGTGACATGCCGGGCGGCAGCCAGGACTTCCGGATGGGCATCGGCGACCGCGGCCGGAAGGCCCACAGCGGCCATCAGGCCCAGATCGGGCGTGTCGTCCACCAGGCAGGCGACGCGCCCGGCCTCGATGGCATTGCGCTTCAGCAGTTCGGCGAGCGCGCGCGCCTTGTCGCCGACGCCCTGCGCGACGTCGCTGACACCGAGCTCGCGCATGCGGGCAGTGACCGCAGCCGAGCGGCGGCCGGAGATCACTGCGACGCCGATTCCGGCCGCGATCAGCATCTTGATGCCATGGCCATCGCGCACGTCGAATGCCTTCAGGGATTCGCCGTCCGGTCCGAACCAGAGGCGGCCGTCGGTCAGCACGCCGTCAACGTCCAGCACCACCAGCGACACCTCGGCGGGCTTGGTCACATGACCCCCGCCCGCAGCAGGTCATGAACATTCAGCGCGCCGACCAGCACGCCTTTCCCATCGAGCACCAGCAGGCCGTTGATCGAGTGCTTTTCCATCAACAGCACCGCCTCGGCCGCCAGTTCCTGCGGGCCGATCGAGCGGCAACCGCGGGTCATCACATCGGCCATCGTGCTCTTGTGGATGTCGATCCTGCGATCGAGTGCGCGCCGCAGGTCGCCGTCGGTAAAAATGCCCTGGACTCGCCCTTCTGCGTCCACGATCGCAGTCAGGCCGAGGCGCTTGCGCGACATTTCGAGCAGGCCTTCGGGCAGCGACGTTTCCGGCCGGACCGTCGGCAGCTCGTCGCCACGGCGCATGATATCGGCAACGCGCAACAGCAAACGCCGGCCGAGCACGCCACCAGGATGCGAACGGGCGAAATCCGCCTCGGTGAATCCGCGATAACCGAGCAGCGCGACCGCGAGCGCATCGCCCATCGCGAGCGTCGCCGTGGTGCTTGCGGTTGGCGCGAGGTTGAGCGGGCAGGCCTCCGCCGGCACGCTGACATCGAGATGGACATCGGCCTCGCGTGCGATCGTCGACTGCGGATTGCCGGTCATCGCTACGAGCGGCGCGCCCATGCGCTTGATCGGCGGCAGGATCGTCAGCAATTCGTCGGTCTCACCGGAGTTGGAGATCGCCAGCACTACGTCACCCTTGGTCAGCATGCCGACGTCGCCGTGACTCGCCTCGGCCGGGTGCAGGAAGAAAGAGGGTGTGCCGGTGCTGGAAAATGTCGCCGCGATCTTGCGGCCGACATGACCGGACTTGCCCATGCCCGATACCACGACCCGCCCGCGACAGCCGAGCAACACCCGGCAGGCGGCAGCGAAATCGTCGCCGAGGCGGTCCAACAGCGCGGCGACGGCCTGTGCCTCGATCCGCAGCGCAGTGCGGCCCATCTCGATCAGGCGCGTGTTGTCGGCAGCGTCATTCATCGGTATCGCAAGCTGTTTCGATGCAGTCCGGCATCATACACCGGCATCAATACCGGATAAGATGTCGGCCCGATTTGGAGCCGTGGCACCGATGACGCCGGAGCAGATTCGCCAGCAGATCGAGACCGCGCTGCCGGGCGCCGCGGTCAACGTGCAGTCGGATGACAATGTGCATTTCGTGGCAATCGTGATCGCGGCGCAATTCGCCGGTCTGCGCACGCTGCAGCGTCACCAGATGGTGTACCGCACGCTCGGCAACGCAGTCGGCGGCGCGATTCATGCCCTGTCGCTCGACACGCCGACGCCCGACGAATGGGCCGCGCGCACGGCCGGCTGAAGGAGATCGGTCCTGGACAAGCTGCAGATTACCGGTGGGCGGCGTCTCAACGGCGAGCTGCGGGCCTCGGGCGCCAAGAACGCGGCGCTGCCGATATTGGCGGCCGGCCTGCTGGCCGATGCGCCGGTGACGATCGGAAATGTGCCGCATCTGCACGACGTGACGACCATGATCGGCCTGCTCGGTCGCATGGGTGTCGGCGTGACGGTGGGGGACCAGATGCGCATCGAAGTGGATGCGCGGAGCCTCACGACTCCGGTCGCGCCGTACGACTTGGTCAAGACCATGCGCGCCTCGATCCTGGTGCTAGGGCCCCTGGTCGCGCGCCACGGCGAGGCGCGCGTCTCGCTGCCGGGCGGCTGCGCAATCGGCGCACGGCCCGTCAATCTGCACGTCACCGGTCTTGAGGCGATGGGTGCGGAGATCTCGATGGAGGGCGGCTACATTCACGCCAAGGCCGGCCGGCTGCAGGGCGCGCGCATCGTCCTGGATACCGTCACGGTTACCGGTACCGAAAACCTGATGATGGCGGCGACCCTGGCGCGTGGCCAAACCGTAATCGAGAACGCGGCGCGCGAGCCCGAAGTCGTCGATCTGGCGGGCTTTCTGAACGCAATGGGTGCGGTGGTTTCCGGCGCCGGGACCGACACGATAGTGATCGAAGGCCAGGACCGCCTCGGCGCCTGCGAGTACCAAGTGCTGCCGGATCGCATCGAGACCGGCACTTTCCTGGTCGCGGGCGCCATCACCGGTGGCCGGGTGCGGGTGCGCAATGCGCGCCCCGATCATCTCGATGCGGTGCTCGCCAAACTGCGCGATGCAGGGGCGGAAGTAACGACCGGCGCCGACTGGATCGAAGTCAACATGCACGGCCGGCGGCCGGCGGCAGTGGATATCCGCACCGCACCGTATCCGGGATTTCCGACCGACATGCAGGCGCAGTTCGCAGCGCTCGATGCGGTGGCCGACGGGGTCGGCACGATCGTCGAGACGATCTTCGAGAATCGCTTCATGCACTTGCTGGAACTGCGCCGGCTCGGCGCCGACGTGCGCATCGAGGGTCACACCGCGGTAATCCACGGCGTGCCGCGGCTTTCGGGTGCGCCGGTCATGGCGACCGACTTGCGCGCATCCGCGAGCCTGGTACTCGCGGGACTGGTGGCCGAAGGCACGACTGACGTGCAGCGCATCTATCACATTGACCGCGGCTACGAGTGTATCGAGGAGAAGTTGCGGCAACTCGGTGCCGATATCCGGCGCCTGCCGGGCGCTCGCACCTAGGACGATCGTGTCGCCGCGGCTTCCTGCGGCCGCTCAACCACCTCGATGCGCACGTTGTGCTCGCGGACATCGCTCTCGGCCGGCGGACCCCGCCACAGTCGCAGACGGACGCCCTGACCCGGCTTCAGCATCGCAATGCGGGCCAGCAGATCCTGCGCCCCGCGCAGCGGCGTGCCATTGACCTGGGTGATGACATCGCCACGCGTGACACCCTGGGCATTGGCCGGGCTGCCCCGATACACGTTTCGCACCAGCACCGAGCCTTCCGGCAGGCCGGATTGCTCGATTTCGGCGGCCGTCAGGTCGCGGGGTATGACGCCGATCCAGCCGCGCACGACCCGGCCGTCTTTCAGGATCGCGTCCACGACGCCGCGCACCAGATCGACCGGAATCGCAAAACCGATCCCCTCGATTCCAGCCTGACGGCCCGCGATTGCGCTGTTGAGACCGACCAGTTTTCCGGAGGCATCCACCAGCGCGCCGCCGGAATTGCCGAAATTAATCGCAGCATCGGTCTGGATGAAGTTCTCGAAGGTCGTGACCCCGAGCCGGCCACGCCCGGTCGCGCTGACGATTCCTTGCGTGACGGTGTGGCCGAGACCGAGGGGATTGCCGATTGCGAGCACCGGCTCGCCGACCCGGAGCCGGTCGGAGCGGCCGAGCGGCATGATCGGCAAGGTGCTGAGCCCGATGCGGAGCACCGCCAGGTCGGTGTCGCGGTCCACGCCGACCAGTGTCGCCGGCGCCTCGCGGCCATCCTTGAGTTGCACCTTGATCTGCGCCGCCCGCTCGATGACATGGTAGTTCGTGACGACGTGGCCGCGGACATCGTAAATGACGCCCGAGCCCAGGCTGCGCTCGATGCGCGCCCGGTATTCGGGCCATACCTCGCCGAACAATTGCCCGAATTGCGGCGACAAGGTCGGAACACTTGGCACCACGACGCGTTCCGTATAAATATTGACGACCGCGGGTGCGGCGATATCCACTGCGTCCGCGAAATTCGTGGGTTGCGCGGCGCTGGGCGCCGGATCAGGTATTGCGGCCGCGCGCGGCGCGTCCGTCGCCACAGCGGCAGGCGAGGGTGCGGTTGCACCGGAACCCGGGGCGTGTGGTGCGATCCGCAGCAGCACGATCGCAAGTGCAATCGCCAGGCCGAGTGCGACCCAAGGCGAGGCCCAACGCAACCAGCCCGGCATCCTTGACATGGGCGCACCAGCCTCCGTTTCGAAGATGTATCGGCGTGTATAATGCGTCAATCCCTGCAACGAACGAAAACTGAAACGATGGGCGAAGCAATCGACCGCGGCCGCCGCCAGCTTTTGACCGCCGCAACGGCCCTGACCGGTGCGGTCGGTATTGGATTCGCCGCCGTGCCATTCCTCGCTTCCTGGAAACCGAGTGCGCGCGCCAAGGCGCTCGGCGCGCCGGTCGAGATCGATATCAGCAAGCTCGAGCCAGGTTCGATGCTGAAATTCGAATGGCGCGGCAAGCCAGTGCTGGTCGTGCGGCGCACGCCGGCGATGATCGAAAAGCTCGGCGCCCACGACGATAAGCTGGCCGATCCGGGTTCTCTGAATTCGAAGCAGCCCGACTACGCAAAGAACGATGCGCGCGCGGTCAATCCTGAATACTTCGTCGTGCTCGGTGTCTGTACCCACCTTGGCTGCCTGCCGGCGAACCGCTTCGACGCCGGCGACACGGCCGATGGCCAGCTCGGCGCCGATTGGCCGGGCGGCTTCTTCTGCCCCTGCCACGGTTCGAAATTCGACCTGTCCGGCCGCGTGTATCGCGGCGTGCCGGCGCCGACCAATCTGGAAATTCCGCCCTATAGCTTTGCCAGCAGCAGCCATATTGTCATTGGCCTCGACCAGGCGAGGGTTGGCTGATGGCCGGGCCAGAGACGCCGGCCGCCACCGGCAGGTTGGCCGCGCTCGGCGCGTGGATCGACGAACGCTTCCCGATGACGAAGCTCTGGAACGAGCACGTGGCGGAATACTACGCGCCGAAGAACTTCAACTTCTGGTACTACTTCGGCTCGATCGCGTTGTTCGTGCTGGTGCTGCAGATCTTCACCGGCATTTTCCTGACGATGAGCTACAAGCCGGATGCGACGGAGGCGTTCAATTCCGTCGAATACATCATGCGCGACGTCGAGTGGGGTTGGCTGATCCGTTACCTGCATTCGACCGGCGCATCCGCGTTCTTCCTCGTCGTCTACCTGCACATGTTCCGCGCGCTCCTGTACGGCTCGCACCGCAAGCCGCGCGAACTGCTGTGGATCTTCGGCGTGCTGATCTATGTCGCGCTGATGGCCGAGGCGTTCTTCGGCTACCTGCTGCCGTGGGGCAACATGTCCTACTGGGGAGCGCAGGTGATCGTCTCGCTGTTCGGGTCGTTCCCGATCATCGGCGAATCGCTGGTGGACTGGATCCGCGGCGACTACTTCATCTCGGACATCACGCTGAACCGCTTCTTTGCACTGCACGTGGTCGCGCTGCCGCTGGTGCTCATTTTCCTGGTCGTCGCGCACATCCTCGCGCTGCACGAGGTCGGCTCGAACAATCCGGACGGCATCGAGATCAAGAAGATCAGGGGTGCGGACGGCCGGCCGCTGGATGGCGTGGCAATGCACCCGTACTACACGGTCAAGGACATTTTCGGCCTCGGCGTCTTCATGGTGCTGTTCGCGGCGGTCGTGTTCTTCGCGCCGGAAATGGGCGGACTGTTCCTGGAAGCGCCGAACTTCGAGCCGGCGAATCCACTGCTGACGCCCGAGCACATCGCGCCGGTCTGGTACTTCACGCCTTACTACGCGATCCTGCGCGCGGTGCCGGCCTTTGCCGGTACCCAGGTCTGGGGCGTGCTGGTGTTGTTTGCGGC
>JANNTO010000054.1:0-11397 GCA_031403675.1 Gammaproteobacteria bacterium
GACGGCTTCCATCGCCATCGCGCCGAAGAGGTAAGGCACGAGTCCGCCGATGAACAGGCCGATGATGACGGCCGGGTCGGACAGGCTGAACAACTCGAGCTTGCCGGCAATCTCCAGGTTGTGCGTGTAGTCGGCAAACAGCACGAGCGCTGCGAGTCCGGCCGAGCCGATCGCATAGCCCTTGGTCACTGCCTTGGTCGTGTTGCCGACCGCGTCCAGCGCGTCGGTGATCTTGCGTACTTCCTTCGGCAGACCGCTCATCTCGGCGATGCCGCCGCCGTTGTCCGTGATCGGACCATAGGCGTCGAGTGCCACGATCATGCCAGTCATCGACAGCATGGCGGTCGCCGCGATCGCAATGCCGTACAGGCCATACAGTGAATAAGCGCCCCAAATCGCCGCGCAGATCGCGAGCACTGGCAGCGCCGTGGACCTCATCGACACCGCGAGCCCGGCGATCACGTTGGTGCCGTGGCCGGTCCGCGAGGCCTCCGCCACCGAGCGCACTGGCTGGTATTCGGTCGCGGTGTAGTACTCGGTGATGACGATCATCGCCGCCGTCAGGCCAAGCCCGATCAGCGCGCAGAAGTAGAGCGGCATGGCCGCATCGCCCAGCATGTAACGCGTGATCGGATAATACGCGATCGCCGCAATGACTCCGGAAACGATCACGCCGCGATACAGCGCGCCCATGATCTTGCCGCCGTCCTTGACCTTGACGAAGAATGTGCCGACGATCGATGCGACGATCGACACCGCGCCGAGCACCAGCGGATACAGCACCGCCGCCTCACCGAGTTCCTTCATCATCAGTCCCGCGAGCAGCATGGTCGCGACCACAGTGACCGCGTAGGTCTCGAACAGGTCGGCTGCCATGCCGGCGCAGTCGCCAACATTGTCGCCAACGTTGTCGGCGATCACTGCTGGATTGCGGGGGTCATCTTCGGGAATGCCGGCTTCGACCTTGCCGACCAGATCCGCGCCGACGTCGGCGCCTTTGGTGAAAATTCCGCCGCCGAGCCGCGCGAAGATCGAGATCAGCGAGCCGCCGAAGGCGAGGCCGACGAGCGCATGCAACGACTGGTCGCTGTCGCCGGTCAGGCGCATCATGAGGCCGTAATAAACTGCGACGCCCAGCAGGCCGAGACCGACCACCAGCATGCCGGTGATCGCGCCGCCGCGGAACGCGACCTGCAGCGCCGGATTGAGCCCGATGCTCGCTGCATGTGCCGTGCGAACGTTGGCCCGCACCGAGACATTCATGCCAATGTAGCCGGTGAGGCCCGAGAGGATCGCGCCGAACGCGAAGCCGACGGCCGTGTACCAGTCGAGCGCGAAGCCGAGCACGGCGAACAGCACGACGCCGACGATGGCGATGGTCGTGTACTGGCGGTTCAGGTAGGCCTTGGCGCCTGCCTGGATGGCGGCGGCAATTTCCTGCATCCGCGCGTTGCCCGCGGGTTGCGCGAGGATCCAGCGCGCCATAAAAATTCCGTAAACAATGGCGATCACGCTGGCCAGCACTGCGAGCCAGAGTGCGTCTTGCATGGACATGAATCTACTCCCTGGAAACCAAAATCATATCACGAAGGTTGTCGTCAGCCGCCGGCGCACGCGCACGCTTTTCAGCGTCGCGTACACCGGAATGCCATTCTTGTATGGCGGGTAATCTTCACCGCAGATCAGCGGCGCGAGATAGCGCCGGCACGCTGCGGTGATGCCGAAGCCGTCGGTGGTGATGTAGTTGCGCGGCACCATCTTCTCGTGGTTCGCAACCTGGTCGATCGAAACCGCGCCGATGTCCCAGCGATAGGGCTTCGAGGACTTGCGGCGAATGACCGGCATTACGGCGTTTTTTCCCGCAAGCGCGAGTTCGACCGCCGCGCGGCCGACCGCGTAGGCCTGCGCAACATCCACACGCGAGGCGATATGGCGCGCGGAGCGTTGCAGGTAATCGGCGAGCGCCCAGTGATACTTGTAACCATGCGCCTGCTTGATCATCGCGGCGAGCGTCGGTGCGACGCCGCCGAGCTGCACGTGACCGAAAGCGTCGCGGGTGCCCATGTCCGACAGGAATTTGCCTTCCGCGTCGCGTGCGCCTTCCGAGGCGACAATAACGCAATAGCCCTTCTGATCAACGGTTTCCTTCACGCGTGCGAGGAAACGCTCACGGTCGAAAGCGATTTCAGGAAACAGGATGAGGTGCGGCGGATCGCCGGCCTTACGTGCGGCGAGGCCACCCGCGGCGGCAATCCAGCCGGCGTGCCGGCCCATGACCTCAAGAATGAACACGCGGGTCGAGGTACGCGCCATCGAAGCGACATCGAGCGACGCTTCGAGCGTTGACACCGCGACGTATTTCGCGACCGAGCCGAATCCGGGACAGCAGTCGGTAACCGGCAGGTCGTTGTCCACGGTTTTCGGAATGCCGATGCAGGCGAGGGGGTAACCGAGCTGGCTGCCGAGCTGGCTGAGCTTCAGCGCCGTGTCCATTGAATCGTTGCCGCCGTTGTAGAAGAAGTAGCCGATGTCGTGCGCGCGGAACACCTCGATCAGCCGTTCGTACTTGGCACGATCGCGCTCGAGATCCTTGAGCTTGTAGCGCGCCGATCCGAACGCGCCGGATGGCGTGTGGCACAGCGCACGGATCGTGGCCGCGTCCTCGCGACCGATGTCGATCAGGTCCTCGGTGAGCGCACCCACGATGCCGTCACGGCCGGCGTACAGGTGGCCGATGCGGTCGCGGTGCTTGCGGCAGGCCTCGATGACGCCGGCAGCGCTCGCATTGATGACGGCAGTGACGCCGCCGGATTGTGCGTACAGCGCATTGCGTCGCGCGGGCTGGCTGGACTTCCTGCGTTGTGCCATACGGCAGATCCGATTTTCCGGGCGATGACACCGCCCCGTGGGGGGCGAAGCATAGCCGATTCGCCCCGGTTTGACGCGACCCGAGGCCGCGGGCAGGATGTACGCCCCTCGACGGGCAACCGGCCCGCGGAGTTTGACGGAATGAGGCTGGTTCTGCTCGGCGCGCCCGGTTCGGGCAAGGGCACGCAGGCACAACGCATGCAGGCGCGCCTCGGCGTGCCGCAGGTGTCCACCGGTGACCTGTTGCGCGAGGCCGTGGCCGTGGGCACACCGCTCGGCCGTGCCGCAAAAATCGTGATGGACGCCGGCCAGCTGGTTGCCGACGAAATTATGCTCGGCATCATCCGCGAGCGCCTCGCGAGGCCTGATGCCGCGCCTGGCTTCATCCTCGACGGTTTTCCTCGCACCATCGCACAGGCGGACGGACTCGCGCACCAGCTCGCGGACCTCGGCGTGTCGCTGGATGCCGTCGTGCTGATGGAGATCGGGCCCGAAATTCTGCTGCGGCGCCTCGCCGGCCGGCGCAGCTGCCGCCGCTGCGGCCGCGTGTTCCACATCGAAACCAATCCGCCGCGTCCCGGCGACCGCTGCACCGATGGCGCGTCGCACGACCTGTTCCAGCGTCCCGACGACAACGAGGAAACAGTGCGTCAGCGCCTGATGGTCTACAGCGAGCGCACGCAACCACTGATCGAGTATTACGCGCAGCAGGGCATGCTGCGGCGCATCGACGCCAATGGCACGCTGGACGAGGTGGACGCGCGGCTCGAAGCGGCGATCCGATGAAGAGGGGACAGTCCCTAATGGCACAAAGAGGGGACAGTCCCTAAAGGGACAGTCCCCTACAGTGATGCGAGTAGCGGCTCGCCGATCACTTCCCGCCGCCAGCCCGACAGCACTGGCAAATCACGCACCCCACGCACCAGCGCCGCCAGTTCGCGCCGCGTCGCCAGGACTTCCGGCTGAATGCCGAGTTCGCTTGCGGTCGTGAGCAATCGCTGCTGCAGCGCTTTCATCTGCCGCACTTGCGCCGGCCCGGGCCGCGACAGTTCTGCCAGCGCCTCAACCGGTTCCGCATTTCGGGATTCGTGAATGGCCGCCAGGATCTCATCGCCGGCACGCGCGGCGCTGCCGCGCGGCACGGTGGCGACGCTCGTCAGGGCTTCGCGCGTTTTCGGTCGTGTCTCGGCAAGTTCTTGAATTGCAGCATCCGGCAGCACCCAACCGCGCGGCAGGTCGCGGTCCATCGCGCGCTGTTCGCGCCAGCGGGCGAGGGCACGTGCCGCGGCGAATGCTTCCGGGTCGAGACGTTCCAGGCCCTTGAGACGACGCCAGGCCTCTGCGGGTTCGACGCGGTACAGCGCAATGTCGCGAAGCTGTCCGGATTCCTCGTCCATCCAGGCGCGCCGGCCGGCGGCCTCAAGCCGCTCCTCGAGTGCGGCTGCGAGCGCCGGCAGGTAGCGCACGTCGTCCGCGGCATAGGCGAGTTGTTCGGGCGACAACGGCCGCCGCGCCCAGTCGGTACGTGCATGGCCTTTCGCGAGTTCCACGCCTAACAGCTGACGCACCAGCTCCGCATAACCGATCTGCGCCGGGAAGCCGAGCAATGCGGCAGCCTGCTGCGTGTCGAACACCGGTGCGAGCGGCGTGCCGGTCAGCGGCAGCAGAGCCTCGATGTCCTGGCGCGCGGCATGCAGGAGCTTGACGCGTCCGGAATCGGCCAGCGGGGCAACCAGCGCGCCGCCGTCCTCAATCGCGAGCGCGTCGATCAGCGCGAGCCCGTCCGGCACGGCCGCCTGGATCAGGCAAAGTCGCGGGTAATAGGTACGCTCGCGGACGAACTCGGTGTCCAGCGCCAGCGGCACATTTGCGGGCCACGCATCGACAAAGGCGCTGAGCGCCGCATGTGTAGATAGAATCGTCATCGCCACCTTATTATGCGGGTGCCGCAGCCGCGGCCAAAGGCAGCATGACCCAATTGCTGAACTCGCTGATCCAGATCGCCCTGTTGCGCAAGGATCCGGGCATCCTGCCGGCCTCGACCGTGTTGCTGGTGCTGACGACCGCCGCATTTGCCGGCTCGAGCGCGCTGTTGTCGTACATGGCATTCGGCGGCGATCGTCTCTGGCTGCGCACGGCCTTTGACCTCGGCCTCACGCTGGTCCCGTTCTGGCTGATGTTTGCGGCCATTGGTCGCAGCAGCCGCTTCCGGCAGACCACGACTGCGGTGCTCGGTACCGCCGTCCTGCTTACGCCACTCATCGTCGGGATCCTGTTGCTGCATCGGCTGGCGGACTCGACCGGCATGCTGCGATTGCTGATCGGGATCGGCTACCTCGCCGTAATCGCCTGGTATGCGCTGGTGGTCGGCCACATTCTGCGCAGCGCGCTCGAAATCGCTTTCCTTACCGGTGTCGCGATCGCGCTGACCTGGCTGTTCGCAAGCGAGGTGCTCGCCACCCGCCTGTTTGCGGTGCCCGCCTGATGCATCTGCACATCATCGGAATCTGCGGCACGTTCATGGGCGGGATTGCAGCGCTCGCGCGCGCGGCCGGCCATCGCGTGACCGGCTCGGACGCCAAGGTCTATCCGCCGATGAGTACGCAACTCGAGACGCAGGGCATCGCGCTGATCGATGGCTACGATCCCGGACAACTCGACCTGCGGCCGGATATCGTGCTGGTCGGCAACGTGATGAGCCGCGGCAATGCGTTGATCGAACGGCTACTGGACAGCGGCCTGCCATTCACATCGGGCCCGCAATGGCTGGCCGAGAACGTGCTGCGTGGGCGCGAGGTCGCAGCAGTCGCCGGAACGCATGGCAAGACCACGACCTCGAGCATGCTCGCCTGGATCCTCGAACAAGCCGGGCAGAATCCCGGATTCCTGATCGGCGGCATCCCCGCGAATTTCGGCACTTCGGCGCGCGCGGGTAGCGGCCCGGCCTTCGTGATCGAGGCCGACGAGTACGACACGGCCTTCTTCGACAAGCGTGCGAAGTTCGTGCATTACCGCCCGCGCCACCTGGTGCTGACAAATCTCGAGTTCGACCATGCAGACATCTATCCCGACCTCGCGGCCATCCAGCGACAATTCCACCACCTGATCCGAACGGTACCCGCGACCGGCCGCATCGCCTGGAATGCGGCGGACCAGGCGCTGGCGGCGACACTGGCAATGGGTTGCTGGACGCCGCGCACCGGCTTTGCGCGGGATGCGACGGCGGAATGGCGCGTGCGGCTGCTCGAGCCGGATGGTTCCGCATTCGAACTGCTGCATCGCGATGCGCCGGCCGGAGTCGTGCGCTGGCCGCTGATCGGGATGCACAACGTCGAGAATGGCCTCGCGGCGATCACCGGTGCGGTGGGCATGGGCGTCGCGCCGGCGCAGGCTGCGACGGCGCTCGGCAGTTTCGCCGGCGTGCGGCGGCGACTCGAATTGCGCGGCGAAGTGCGCGGCATCCGCGTTTACGACGATTTCGCGCATCATCCGACTGCGGTCAAGTTCACGATCGACGGTGTGCGGCGCCAGCCCTCGAGCGGCCGCATCGTCGCGGTGCTGGAGCCGCGTTCGAACACGATGCGGCTTGGCGTGCACCGTGCCGAACTCGCAGCGTCGCTCGCCGGCGCGGACCGCGTCTGGCTGTACCAGCCGTCCGGTCTCGACTGGAATCTCGACAGCGTGGCCGCGGAACTGGGCGCCAAGGCCACGGTGGCGCGCGAGTTGCCAGAGCTGGTGGAAGCGCTGGTCGCGGAACTGCAGTCCGGCGACCGGGTTCTGGTCATGAGTAATGGCGGTTTTGGCGGCCTGCACGATCGACTGCTGCAGGCCCTGCGGACGCAGCAGCCATGAATGCCGAAGTGCGCGAGCTGCCGCTGTTTCCACTGCACGCCGTGTTGTTTCCGGGCGGCCCACTGCCGCTGCGGATCTTTGAGCCACGTTATCTCGACATGGTGAGCCGCTGCCTGCGTGAACAGACGGGATTTGCGATCGTGCTGCTCGGCGACGGCGACGATTCAAATGCCGCGGTGAGTTTCGCAGCGACCGGCACCGAAGCCCGGATCGTCGATTTCGATCGCCTCGAAGGCGGCCTGCTGGGCATCAGCTGCATCGGGCTGGGGCGCGTGCGCATCGTCGAGGCCTGGCGCGACCCGGACGGACTGAATCGCGGACGGGTGCTGGAGATCGGCGCGGATCCGGTGGTGCCGGTGCCGCCGGAACAGGCCTGGCTCAGCGAAGTCGTGATGCAGGTGCTGCCGGAGGCGGGCGACACCTATCAACATGTCGAACGGCACGAAGACGCAGCCTGGATCGGCAATCGGCTCGCCGAGTTGCTGCCATTGTCGCTTGCCGACAAGCAGTCCTTGCTCGAACTGACTGATCCGCTGGAACGCCTCGCGGCACTCGAACCCGCGGTGCGCCGCGACCGGCCCTAGCGCGGCTGACCCGCAGGCGCGGCACGCAACCAGCCGCAGGCATACGCGACCGCGAGCATCAGCGTGGCCCAGGCCGCGACCAACCAACCCGTATAGCCGTCGAATGAGCTGATCAGGAATGACCAGCGCGCGCCCTCGTCGGCGACCGTCACGGCGGTCGTCGACTTGATGACGCAGACCCAGCCCATGTGCAGGCCGATGCCGGCGGCGATGCTTCCGGTGCGGTGACGCACCAGCCCGAGCAGCAGGCCGACGAGCACCAGCGTGACGAACGAATCCACGATCGAGGCCGGGTCGGCAAAGCGTGCGAATGCGGCGCCGAGCAGCGCAATACCACTGTCCCAGCCGATCTCCGCCTGCGGCACGCGCACCCGCGCGAGGAAATGGATCGCCGAATAGAGCAGGGCCGTGCTCCAGAGCGCGACCGCGAATCCTGATTCGCGCAGTACCGCGCGGAACATCAGGCCGCGAAAGAAAGTTTCTTCGACCAGCGCTACTGCGAGCCCGGCCACTGCGCCGGCCGCAATACTCTCGAACAGCATCGCGATCGCGAATTCCGGCCGCAGGTCGTGGATGCCGAGAACACCCATCGCCAACGTCATCGGCAGCATGGTCACGAGGCCGATTGCCAGGCCGGCGGCGAACTGTCGCAGCGCACGGCCGCGCGCCAGGCCATAGCCCCAATCCTCGGGGCCGCGCAGGCCGAGCCGGCGCACGGTGAGCACCAGGCCCGCGAGCAATAGCAGTTGCCAGAGTCGGCTGACCACCTTGTGGAACGGCCAGTCCGGTTGTACTGCGTGTGCCAGCTGCCAGACCGGCCAGGCGACGAGGGCCGCCAGCACCAGCGTGCCGAGAATCGCCGCGAGGAACCATAAAGCCGCGCGCATCAGCGCTGTTTGGCGATTGACGCGAAGACGCGGCCCGCCGCGTCGACGGTTGCCGCGATCTCCGCATCACCATGCGCGCAGGAGACGAATCCCGCCTCGAACGCGGAGGGCGCAAAATAGACACCGCTATCCAGCATGCCGTGGAAGAAGCGCCGGAACCGGGCGACGTCACAGGCCATGACCTGCGCATACCGGCGCACCGGCGTGTCGGTCGTGAAGAAGAGCCCGAACATCCCGCACACGTGATTGGTCGCAAGGCCGACGCCGGATTGCAGCGCAGCCAATGACAGGCCCTCGACCAGCCGCGCGGTGATCGTCGCGAGTTCTTGATGGAATCCGGGGCGCGAAATCGCCTCGAGCGTCGCGAGGCCCGCAGCCATCGCCACCGGATTACCGGACAGCGTTCCGGCCTGATAGACGGGTCCGAGCGGCGCGAGCCGCTCCATGATCTCGCGTCTGCCGCCAAAGGCGCCGACCGGCATGCCGCCGCCGATGATCTTGCCAAGCGTGGTCAGGTCCGGACGGACGCCATACAGTTCCTGCGCGCCGCCAAGCGCCACGCGGAATCCAGTCATCACTTCGTCGAAGATCAGCACCGTGCGGTGACGCGTGCAGAGTTCGCGCAACTTCTGCAGGAAGCCCGGCACCGGCGGCACGCAATTCATGTTGCCGGCCACCGGCTCGACGATGACGCAGGCGAGCTCATCGCCAAGCGCGGCAAAGCAGTCCTCGAGTCCACGGATGTCGTTGTATTCGAGTGTCAGCGTATGGGCCGCGACCGCGGCCGGGACTCCGGCTGAAGTCGGCACGCCGAGTGTCAGCGCGCCGGAACCGGCCTTGACGAGTAAGGCGTCGGAATGGCCGTGATAACAGCCTTCGAACTTGACGATGCGGTCGCGACCGGTAAATCCGCGCGCGAGGCGGATTGCGCTCATGGTCGCTTCGGTGCCGGAGCTGACCATGCGCAGCAACTCGATGGACGGCACCAGTTGCGTGACCTTGCGTGCAAGCTCGGTCTCGATGACGGTCGGTGCCCCGAAAGAGAGTCCGTCAGCGGCGCGCCGTGTGACGGCGGCGATCACATCCGGGTGGGCGTGCCCGAGGATCATCGGACCCCAGGATCCGACGTAATCGATCAGCGTGCGTCCATCCTCGGTCTCGATGCGCGCGCCATGGGCGCGGCGGATGAATACGGGCTCGCCGCCCACACCGCGAAACGCGCGCACTGGCGAGTTGACGCCGCCGGCAATGTACTTCGATGCTTCCTCGAAAAGTGACATGCTGGTACTGGTCTGCTTCAGCGCCGCTCGACCTTGAAACCGCGCTCGGCAAGCAGTGCCGGCACGCTGCGCTCGCCGACCAGGTGCAGCGCCCCGACGACCAGCAGGATGTCGTCGCGGTTGTTCAACATTGGGCCCAACAGATCGGCCCAGCGCTCATTGCGTTGGTAGATGAGCGCCTCGGCGAGCTGCGGGAATTCCGCGAAATCCTCGTCAACGCTGTTCAGCAACGCCCGCTCGTCGCCGGCCCGCCAGGCCGCCAGCATCGGCTCGAATACTTCCCTGATTGCGCCGGCTTCCTCGAGTGATTGCAGCAACAGCTCGTGCTGCAGTTCGGCCGGCATCTGGTCGAGGAAGCCGAGCTGTTCATCGAGTGTTTCGAGACCACAACTCGGCTTGCCATCCCGGGCGACGGCAGCCTCCATGATCTGCTCGACGCCGTGTTCGACGTCGTATCCGTTCTGTTGCAGCGCCAGCACCGAAATCATCAAACCGGCAAACCACGGCTCGAATGGCGCGAACCTCGCGAGGTCGATGCCTGCAGTGGTGGCGCTCGCGCGCGCGCGGTCTGCGGAGGATCCCAACAATTCGAACAGATTGCGGCCGTCCGGATCCACCGCCCGGGCCAGCGTCACCGATTGCATTTGTTCCGGCGCGATCTTGCTCGTTTCCACTTCGAAACAGACCAGTTCCGCGTCGCCGTAGGCCTCCTTGAGCGCACCGTCGATCGCGAATCCGCCGGCGGGCAGCACATGCACGGAACCGAACAGATAAATAGTGTTGCTCTTGCCGGTCACCGACCACAACGCCGGTTCGGCATTCGCGGGACCGAGCGCGAGCAGGGCGAGCAGCCCGAACCAACGGTTAGTCATCGGCGTGCACCCATTCAAGCCCGGTTTCGAGACCGCCATCGTCGTCGAGTTCGAGCCAGCGATAGGCGGGTGGTCGTTCATCCACTGCAAATTCGTCCGCATTCTGTGTGAACTGCATGCAGGTCGACGGCGTACCCATCAACCGCACGCGCCCGTGCATACCCTCGAACGGCTGATGCGTATGGCCCCACAGCAGGCCGCGTACCAGCGCGTGCTGCGCCAGCACTGCGAACAGTTGTTCCGCATTGTCGAGCATCAACTTGTCGAGCCAGCGGCTGCCGTGCGGCACCGGATGATGATGCAGGCACACGAGTGCCTGCGCATTTGCGTGCCTGCCAAGCGCCTCGTCAAGCCGCGCAAGTTCTGCCGCGGCGAGATGCCCGTGATTGGCACCCGCAACCGTGCTGTCGAGCATGACGATCATCCAGGCACCGAGGCGCGCGGAAAATTCATGCACGAATGGCGGATCTGGCAGGCCGTTTCGAAGCTCCTCCGCAGTATCGTGATTGCCGGGCAGGCAATGCACCGGAACACCCGCATTGCTGAATTGAGTGCGCAGCTCCGCATAGCCTGCCGCATCGTCGTGCACCAGATCGCCGGTCAGCAGCAGCGCGCGTGGGCGAGGGTGATAGCGCCTGGAATGCTCCACGCAGCGTGCGAGTGTCGCAGCAGTTGCCACGCCACGGACATGCATCCCCGGGGAACCCGGCAAATGCGTGTCCGTGAACTGAAGCAGGAGCACGTTGCGCGGTTCAGTAGCGGTAGTGATCGGGCTTGAATGGCCCGGTGGCAGGCAATGCGAGGTACTGCGCCTGCTCGGTCGTCATCACCGTGAGCTTCGCTCCGATACGATCCAGATGCAGCCGTGCGACTTTCTCGTCGAGTTCCTTTGGCAGCACATAGACGCGATTCTCGTAGCGGTCGCCATGTGCGAACAGCTCGATCTGCGCCAGCACCTGGTTGGTGAACGAGGTCGACATCACAAACGAAGGATGCCCGGTGCCGCAACCGAGGTTCACGAGTCGCCCCTCGGCCAGCACGATGATGCGCTTGC
>JANNTO010000055.1:0-4305 GCA_031403675.1 Gammaproteobacteria bacterium
CGATGACCTTGCCGTCGGCGTCGCACCAGGTCGTGTACTGCACCTGCCCGACCTGGGTCTTCTGGACATTGCGCGTGACCATGCGGTCGAGGAGCCGCGCGGCATCGCGCCCGGTGATCAGGTACTTGTGCAGTGGTGAGATATCGAAAAGTGCAGCCGCGTTGCGTACGGCAGCGTATTCGTGGTCGATCGTCCAGTCGTAGGCACTCGCGACCGCATAGCCCGACCAGCGCCGCCAGGTCTGGCCCCGGATCAGTGGCGCCGTGCGCGCGTGGAACGGCGTGGTCTTCAGGTTGTGCGGGACGCGCATCCAGCGGGAATCCGGACTTTCATTGTTGAACGATCGTACAGGACCGCATCCGGCGTGGTCAAACGGCGGCGGCGGAGTTGCGCAGTTCGAAACAATGATGAATGCGCTTGCTATTGAACCTTACTGATTAAAGGATTCTGTTCTGCAAGGTACGCACCGCAACGGATGCCGTGACACCAGGTAACAGTCGGTTATCGTCCTGCAGGCTTTGCAGTTGCGAGGTCAGCGGCAAAACGCCAGCCCAGACCGGGATGGCATAGTCATCGGGTTCATCGACCGGCATTCCCGTGGATACCTTGGCGGATGCAGCGTCAATTCTTACCGCGATCACGCCGGTCATTTTGACTTCGTTCTGATGAGCTGCCCGCAGCTCGTCCCAGCGGCCCGGCATCAGGTGTTCGCTGATGACCTTCATGGCGCGCAGCTTCTCCGCACTGCCTTCGACCAGGCTGGGTGTGCCGAACACGGTTACCGAGCGATAGTTCATCGAGGAATTGAACGCGGAACGGGCCAGCACGATGCCATCCAGCAGGGTCACGTTCAGGCAGATCTTTGCGCTGCCTTCAACCAGGCAAATGACCCGGGCTTTGCGCGCGCCGTGCAAATACACGGTTTCGCCATCGCGGCCATAAATCATGGGTACCACGACCGGATTTCCGTCTTCGACGAAAGCAACCTGTGCTACGAGTCCGGCGTCCAGGATCCGATGCACGCTTTCCCTGTCATAGCGGCCCTTCGCCCGAAGTTGCCTGACCTTGTTCAGTTTGCTTACCGGGTACTCGGCTGTCATAAATCCTCATCCATGCATGAAAGGCGGAACCCGGGCGGGCGATGACTTACGGCCGGGCGTATCCCTCCCACCGCTCAAGCAGGGGCGGCAACGTGTCGCCGCAGTGACAGGCCTTGAAAAGCCGCTCGGCCGTTTCCGGCTGATTGACGAATTTTGAAAGCGCGGCATCCTGGCAGGCTTGCGGCAAGGCGCTCGCAGCCGCAGCGCCTTGCGAGCCGACTGCCCAGCCAATCGCCAACAAGATCAGCCGAACCGACCGCCGCCCCACACCCGTCATCGCAGCTCCCTCAAGATAAACCGGTAGTCCGATTATCACCAACACCACAATGTCCGCACCGCCGTGCGGCTAACGCTATTCTATCGAATTGCGGCCAGAAGACTGTTCCGCGATGCGAAACATGTCATGACTGCCGCGCTCATGGCAATCTCGCATGAACCGCACATGATCGTGCCCGAGGTTGAACTGCTGTGCGCGATTTGCGCCGCCATGCATCGCCCGCTAACTCCGCCGCATGGGCTGTCTGTGCGGCCTTGAGCTGGCGGCCCGGCCAATAGCCCGGTAGCCGAATATCTCCATCAGCTCTCCCCCAATCGACTCCACCGCCGCGAGCGCAGACCTGCCTAGCTCAGTTGACGAGCGGCTAGTCCGATCGATCATCACCGCGCCCGCTTGCAAGGGCGGGTGCGGATTGTGCAGGGCCAAAGTCACCAAAGCGGCCGAGTCCCGATTCACCAAGGCTTGGGCCGGGTGCTCGCCCAAGAATCGGCCCAGTCGCTCAAGCGCAGTGGCCGGCGACCGGCAGAGATCCTCATAACGCAACCCCATCATGCGGCCCGCGGCAATGAGCTTCCGACCCTGCAGCACTGCGCTACCTACGCTGTCCCGCCACAGTCTGGCGGCGAGGCGCGCATCCGTCGTGCAGGGAAGCCGCGCGCTGCCGCCCGGCACGTGCCAGTCGCATTGCAGCAGCGAAGCCGTGACGTCACGCGGGTCGCGCAGCATTAGCACGATGCGTGCCTGCGGAAACAGGGCGCCAAAGAGATCGGGACAGACCACCGCGGCGAATGACTGAATCACGAAGCGACGCTTGCCGGTGGCCGTCAGCCGTGGTCGCAGGAATTCCTCGATAGTAGCGCGGAACGCCTCGCGACGTCGTTCCGGCTGCAGCCCGTTGTTGCGGGCATGAGTGGCGCCCAGAGTCCGGTCGAAGTCCTGCCATTGTCGCGCAATCGTGACCAGGCATGGCAGGTCCGGCCCGCTTGCGAGGCGGGGATGGCCGTCGAGTATCGCCGCGAGCAGCCGTACGCCGCTGCGCGGCGGGCCGATCACGATCACAGGATCGCCGGGCGCGTCGTGCTGGTGGACAACCGGCATTGCGATGTTCATGGCTCGCCACGCATGTCCAGGTAACCGAGCTGCTCAAGCGCAGGGCCGGCGGCGGCGAGCACTGCCGCGAGCTCTGCCGGCATAAGGGACTGCCGCCAGCGGCCGATGGAGGTCGTGAACAGCGGCCTCTGCACCTTCGCGGCGCTCCACTCCTCGGTGCCCGCGACATTGCGCGCGACACGATGAAAGCTCAGCACCGATTCGTGGAACTCCACGCCAATGAACTCGAACAGAGGCGGCAGTACCGACTTGGGGTCGCTCACCAGCGATTCGTAGCGGAGCTCGTAGTAGGCCTGGGTCAGAATCGGGTCTGCGAGTATTGAAAGGCGCAGGCGCATGGCCTCCACCCATTCGCCGGCACGAAGACTGGCCATGACGACCGTGTCGATCGCGTCGTCGCCCGCAATCCTGCGATCGACTTCGAGCCGCGAAGCAACAACATCCCGCACGTCGCGCACGACGTGGATCAGCGCGCTGTTCGGGAACAACTCGCGCAGCTGCGGGAACACCAGGAGATTCCACGGCGTCTTCTCGGCGACGCGCGGCTTGCCGCTTCGCAGCCAGCCCGGCTGCAGAAAAGCGGCGATCAGGTCGGCAAACGTAGCGCGTAGCGCATCGTTCGGCAGCAAATATGCTGCGCTGAGCGGAGGCCGGATCGAGTCACGGCACGAGTTCCACAGCGACGCAAGGGCCTGCACGACGCGCAGCTCGGTGCCGCAGAAAATCTCCGGATGGGTGTCGAGGATAACGCGCAGCAGAGTGGTGCCGGAGCGTGGAACACCGCCCACGAAGATCGGGTTGCCGCGTCGTGGCGGCCGTCTGGCCGGCAGGACTGCTTCCGGTCGATCGTTTGTTGCAATGCAATCGGGCACGCCCAAGCCCTTCCGCTGGCTGGTACGCTGGTTAGACACCTGATCCCTGCTTGCGGATCGGCAGTTCGTCGCACTGGAGGGTCGTTCAGGCGCAGGCGGGCCGAAGGGGTCGTGCCGAACAATCGTTTCTCCCGGTCACTGAGTCGGTCGATGCTGACGTTCGATGAACTCAAGGATCAACTGGTTGGTGACATCGCGTGCCTCCCAGTGCAAGCAGTGTCCGGCGCCGGAAACCACAGAGAGTTCCGCGCCCCGTATGGCAGCGGCGATCATTTCCGACGCACGGGGTGGGCACATGGTATCGAGCTGTCCAGCAAGCAGCAGGGTGGGACAGCTGATGACGCCGAGTTCCTGGATCATGGGCTCATCGGCAAGTCGCAACATCGCCCGGCAGGCGTTCAGGTAACCACTCGGGTCCCGTACTGCGGCTGAGCGCAATTGCTGGTATTCGGCGATGAGTTGCTGGTCTCCCTGGGCAAAGCATCCGGGTGCGTCAAGCTGGGTAATTGAAGCAATGGCTGCCAGGCCAGCTTGCGTCACCTGCTCGATGCGTTGACGGTAAAATGCCTGGCCCGAACGGCCGACGGTGCCTGAACTGGCGACCAGAATGAGTCCCTGCACCATTTCAGGAAAGTCCAGCGCAAACCGTTGTGCAATGACGCCACCCATGGAAAAACCGATGATCCAGGCTGGAGCCATGTCATGGGAACTCAGTATCTGCGCAAGGTCATCCGCCATCTGCCGAACGGTGCCATTTGCGGCGCCCACCGGGCTGTCGCCAAAACCCCGGACGTCATAGCTCAGAACATTCATTGAGCGCTGCAAGAAAGACTGCTGTCGAGACCACGCGCTACGTGACTCAGACAGCCCGTGGACCAGAATTACGGCTGTTCTTTCGCTCGAGGCGCTCATGACGTGGCCGGTCAGGTTTCGTTACGCAGGTAGG
>JANNTO010000056.1:0-13775 GCA_031403675.1 Gammaproteobacteria bacterium
GGCCTTTTTCAATCGCCGCCAGGCGTTCCTTGTGACGCATGTCATTGCGCTGTAGCTTCTGGCGATGCGCGGTGATGATCGACACGATGGCGATCGTGACGCCGTGGACGATTCCGATGATCGGAATGAACAATGCAAGAAGTTCAGTAGCCATTGACGTACTCCATCGATTTCAGATGTTGAGCAGCAGACGCAACGTCTGCCAGAGCAGGCTCATTTCCGAGTGCACCGCATCGGCGGCGAGCATCGCCGCGATTGCCACGACCGCCCATTCCAGGGCGCGGGATCCGGCCAGCGCTTCGGTTTCTGTCCTGTTCACGCCAGTTGATACGCGGACCGGCCGGGCATGGTTGCATCGGGGCGCGATAAAATCATCTGAAACCTGCCGGCGTCCCGGCGCGTATCAACCGGGGAGAAGGTCCAACCCGAATGTCGGCCGACGACGCGATCGTTCAATTGATCCAGGCCGGCCGGGCGGAAGAGGCCTTTGAACGGCTGGTTCCGGCATATCGCCGGCGGGTGTTCGGGCTGGCCTACAGCCTGCTTCGCGACCGCGGCGCTGCCGAGGACCTTGCCCAGGAGGTGTTCGTGAAACTCTGGCAGGCGCTACCCCGATATGACGGACGCGCCCAGCTCTCGACCTGGATCTACGCGATCACGCGCAATGCCGCGATCTCGGCGCTGCGCGGACGCCGACGCTCGATTTCGATGTCCGATCCCGCGGTGCTCGACGAAGTCGAAGGTCGCGGCGCCACGACCGACGCAGAACCTGAAGATGCCGCGATCTGGCGCCAGGTCGAGGCGCTGCCGGAGAAACAGCGGCAGGCGGTCATTCTTTATTATCAGGACGAGCGGACGGTGGACGAGGTCGCAGCGCTGATGGGGCTGCCAGTGAATACCGTGAAAACGCACTTGCACCGCGCGCGCGCGAGCCTCGCCGCGGCACTCGGCGCCGACGGGGGTTCCGATGAACACCATTGATGCGCGGCTGCGCCGGATGCTGGCGGGTCTCGACGTCCGCGAGGGTTTCGAAACACGCGTGATGCAGCGCATTGCGGCGCGGGTGGCGCATGCCGGCGCGTCAGGCGCGGACCTGAAGGCGCAGTTCGAGCGCCGGCGCGAACTTGTGCGCCGCCGCTTGCGCCGGGAGTCCTGGTCGAATGGCATCACGATTGTGGGCATCGGTGCTGCGGCCGGTGCGCTGGTCTCGCGCTACTCGGCCGAGATCGTGCAATGGGCGACGGCGTCGGATTCAGTCGCCACACTTGATCCGCTGCTGGTGATCGGGGTGACGCTCGCTGTGCTGGCCGCGGCGGTGTGGCCGTTCGTGCGCAAGGCACCCCCTAGTTAGCGCATGTTGGTCGGCCACTTTGCCGTTGCCTGCGCGGCCAAGCGCCTGGCGCCACGGTAGAATGCCGCTGACCCCATGAATCACCGCCTTCAGGAATCCGCGGACGCCGTCGTCCTGGCGCCCGCATTGCCAGCCACGGCCAGCGTGATCTGGCTGCACGGCCTTGGCGCCGACGGCCACGATTTCGTGCCGATCGTGCCGGAGCTGAAGTTGCCGGTGGAACCCGCTGTGCGTTTCGTGTTTCCGCACGCGCCGGTCCGCGCAGTCACTCTCAACATGGGCATGCGCATGCGCGCCTGGTACGACATCAAGACGCTGACCGCAGAGGGGCGCGCAGATGACGCGGGCATCCGCGAGTCGGTGGCGCTGCTCGGCCGCTACATTGCGGCGGAGCGCGCGGCGGGCGTTGCATCGGAGCGGATCATCGTCGCCGGCTTTTCGCAGGGCGGCGCGGTCGCATTGCATGCCGGGCTGCGGCACCCGGAGCCGCTCGGCGGCATCCTGGCGCTGTCCTGCTATCTGCCGTTGCAGGCCCAGCTTGCGGCGGAACTGTCCGCCGCCAACCGTGCGACGCCGGTGCTGATGTGCCACGGCCAGCACGATCCGGTGCTGCCGATGCAGCTCGGCATCATCGCGCGCGACTGGCTGCGCTCCGAGCGCTACACGGTCGAATGGAAGGAATACCCGATGCAGCACCAGGTCTGCCTGCCGGAGATCCAGGATGTCGCCGCCTGGTTGCGCGCGCGGTTCGCCGCGGATTCACCATGCTGATGGAGTATGATTTGCGGACTTGCTTGGGAGTCCTGCCATGATTTGGATCGTCCTGGGTCTCATCGTCCTGCTGGTGCTGTTCGTGGTCGGCATCTACAACGGCCTGGTCACGGCGCGCAATGGCTATAAGAATGCGTTCGCGCAGATCGACGTGCAGCTCACGCGACGTCACGACCTGATCCCGAACCTGGTCGAGACCGCCAAGGGCTATCTCGCGCACGAGCGCGGCACGCTGGAAGCAGTCATCACGGCGCGCAATGCCGCAGTCTCCGGCCTGAAGGCCGCCGCGGCGAATCCGGGCGATGCGTCCGCGGTCCAGAATCTGGCCACCACCGAGAACGCGCTCTCCGGCGCGCTCGGCCGGCTGTTCGCGCTCGCCGAGGCCTATCCGGACCTCAAGGCGAACCGCAACATGATGCAGCTCTCCGAGGAGCTGACCACGACCGAGAACAAGGTCGCATTCGCGCGCCAGGCTTTCAACGATTCGGTCATGGGCTACAACAATCGCCGCGAGATGTTCCCCGGGAGCATCGTCGCCGGTATGTTCGCCTTCACGGCAGCGCAACTGCTCGAGATCGAATCGCCGCAGAAGCGCGAAGTGCCCAAGGTCGCTTTCACCTGAAACCCCTGACGGGCTGAGCCAGCATGGACTTCTTCGCGCGACAGGCCGAGACCCGGCGGCTGTCGCGCTGGATGGTGCTGCTGTTCATCCTCGCAATCCTCGCGATCGTGATCGCGATCGATCTGGTGGTGGTCATCGTAGTCGCCATCCTTTCCGTCGAGGACGGCGGGCTGTTGGCATCGCAGGACCTGTCGCTCGCCCGGTACCCGCTGGTGGTGCTGGTGACCTCGATCATCGTTGTGAGCACGATTGGCATCTCGAGCCTGGTGCGCACCGCATCGCTGTCCGCGGGCGGCAGCTCCGTGGCACAGCAGCTCGGCGGCACACGAATCACCGCGGACACGACCGATCCGCTGCGGCGCCGATTGCTCAATGTAGTCGAGGAAATTTCGATCGCGTCGGGTGTGCCGGTACCGCAGGTCTACGTGCTCGAGCGCGAGGCCGGCATCAACGCGTTTGCCGCTGGCCACAATCCGGCCAATGCGGCGGTCGCGGTCACCCGCGGTGCGCTCGTCAACCTGAATCGCGACGAACTGCAGGGTGTCATCGCGCACGAGTTCAGCCATGTGCTGAACGGCGACATGCGGCTCAGCACCCGGTTGATCGGCTGGCTGTTCGGCCTCACCGTCGTCGCGATGGTGGCGCGGCTGGTGCTGCGGCATGCACCGCGCGGTGGCGGCGGTCGCAAGGGTGGCGGCGCAGTGGTGGTGATCATGGCAGCAGCAGTGATCGTGCTGATCCTGGGATGGATCGGGCTCTTTTTCGGCCGGCTGATCCAGGCGGCCGTGTCGCGCAACCGCGAGTCGTTGGCGGATGCGTCTGCCGTGCAATTCACACGCGATCCGCAGGGCCTGCGCGGCGCGCTGATCAAGATCGGCGCATTGGGCGTCGGCTCGCGATTCTCGGATACGGATGCGGAGGAGGTGGCGCATCTGCTCTTTGCTCCGGGCCTGGCGCGCGCATTCTCGACGCACCCGCCGCTCGCCGAGCGCATTCGCGAGATCGACCCGCACTTCGATCCGAAGGAATTCGAGACGATGCGCCAGCGCATGAACCAGGAGCGGCAACTCGCGCAGGAGGAGGCGGCGCGCAGTCAGCCACCGGCTGCCGAGCGCCTGGGTGGCCTGCTCGATGGCGCGATTGTGCTGGCGCCGGCAGCAGTCGCACAGATGGTTGCAAATCCCGGCACCGAGCACGTGTTGCAGACGCACGGACTGCTCGCCTCGCTGCCGCCCGGATTCCAGCAAGTGGCGCGCCAGCCGGAGAAATCGGCCGCATTGTTCATTGCGCTCGCACTCGATCTGTCGGCGGACGCGCGCGGACGGCAACTCGCCTTCGTGCACCAGCAGCTGGGCGGTGAGTTTCACGATGCCGTACAGGCGTTGTTGCCGCAGGTTGATTCGCTGATTGCGGTGCAGCGTATGCCGGCATTGCTGCAGGTGTTCACGGGCCTGCGGCAGCTCGCGCGCACGGAGCGGATTGCATTGCTGAAATGTCTGAACGGCCTGTTGACTCGCGAGGGCCGCTCATCGGCGTTTCCGTATGCACTGCGCAAGCTTTCGCAGGTCCAGCTACAGGATGAACTCGATCCGCGCCGCCGCATTTCCGGTACCCAGACGTTGAGCGGGGCGCGCGACGACCTGCACCTGCTGTTCTCGGTGCTCGCGATGCACGGCAGCGAGGATGAGAAAGAAGCCCGGCGCGCCTACGAAATTGGCATGGAGACCTTGTTGCCTGGCATTCGCCCGCCATTCATGCGGCCGGGGCACTGGCCGCCGCAGCTCGACAAGGCATTGACGCACCTCGACCGGTTGCAGCCCGCCGCCAAGGAGATGCTCGTCGAAGCACTGGTGCGGACGATTTCGCACGATCTGCGCATGACGGTTCCGGAGTCGGAACTGCTGCGTGCGATCTGCGCGGCGCTGCATTGCCCGCTGCCGCCGCTCTATACGGCGACACTGGACAAAGCTGCTGGTTGAAGTACGCTTTCCCGCGTACCGGGGAGTGCACATCACGATGTATAGCCAATTCAGGCTCCGGCTGCCCGCCGTGGCCGTGCTTTACCTGTGCGTCACCATTTCAGCAGCTCAGGAGCAGCCAGTCGAGGCACCGGCGCCGCCGGTCGAGGAAACCGCGGTAGCGCCGCAAGTGGCGCCGGTACCTGAAACGGCTCCGGAAGCGACAATTCCGGTTGAGACGCCTGCGGTTGAGGTGGCGACACCTGCGCCTGAAGGCACGCCAGCTGGCGCAAAACGCATTGTGATGCTGCCGGTCGAGTTCACCGTGTACCAGAAGTCCGTGGCAGGCATCGAGGCCGTACCCGACTGGACCGAGACAGCAACATTCTCGCTCGGGGATGCGGCTATCAAGATGCTGAGCCAGGACCAGCGATTCCAGGTGGTCTCGGTTCCGCAATTCGAGGGTGAGACGAAGAACCTGCTGCGCGAGCACGTTGAGTTCTTCAAGATCGTCGGGAACACCGCGCTCTCGATGGCGCAATACGGTGGCAAGGCCATTGCAGAGAAGAGCACCAACTTCGAATACACGCTGCGCGATGGGCTCGCATTCCATGGCGAGGCAGCGGATGCGGACTACGCCTTCATCCTCGGCGGCACACAGGTAACGCAAACCGGTGGCAGCGTGTTCATGCAGTTTCTGGCAGCAGCCGGCGGTTATGCGACCGCGGGTGGCGGCACCTACGTCATGGCGGGGATCGTCGATCTGCGCACCGGCCGGATCGTCTGGTTGAACTCACGCGCGGGTACGCAGGTATTCGGCATGACCGGAAGTGACATACGCCAACCCGCGACGGCTGCCGAAGTGGTCACCAGGATGTTCGAGGGTTTTCCCGAGAACAAGTTCTTCAAGTTCCCGGCATTCTGATGCGGCCCGTGCGCCTTGCTGCAATCCGGATCCTGGCGCTGGTGTTCGCATCCCAGGCGGGCGTTAGCGGCGCGCTCGAGGAGGGGGAACAACGCGAGCGCATCGAATTCGAGACGAAGAAGTTCGAGGAGCAGATCGAGAACAGCGCAATCCTGTTCGACGATCCGGAATTGAATGCCTACCTCCAGGAAGTCACGGACCGGATGTTTCCGGAGATGGTGGGAAAACTGCGGGTTCGCACCTTCCGCGATCCCGAGTTCAATGCATTCGCGGTCGCGACCGGTGGCATCTACTTCCACACCGGGACGTTGCTGCGCCTCGACGACGAGGCGCAGCTCGCCTCGGGTCTCGGCCATGAAGGGACGCATGTGACCGCCGATCACATGTACCGCCATGTCAAGACGGCAAAGAGCGCCTCAGTGATCACACTGCTGGCAGGCCTGACCGCGGCCGGCTTCGGCATCCCGTCGGACCTGATATCGATCATCAGCTACTCGAGCATGGCCGGCTTCTCGCGCACCTTCGAACGGGAGTCGGATTTTGGCGGCTTCGAGCGCATGATCGCGGTCGGCTACGACGCGCGTGGCGGTGCGGAAGCATTTGCACGGCTCGAACGCGAGCTGAAAGCACGGCACATCGAGCAGGGCCCGTACTTCTTCGCATCCCATCCGAATGTGAAGGATCGCGTCGACACGCTGACCGAATTCGGCGGCGTGGCGCCTCGGCCGGGCGAAAGATACGTCGAGCGCTATCGCGCCGTAACGCTGCACGCACGGCAGAATGCGATCGAGCAGATTCATCGCAGCGGCAATGGCAAGTTGCTGATATTCCTGCTCGAGGGCGAAGGTCTGCTGAAGACGCTGCCGCCGGAGTCGCACTTCTACCTGGCCGAGGGCTTCCGCCTGCGCGCGGAGAAAGCGCGCCGCGACCCGAAGGACAAGCGTAGCGAGCAGGAAATCGAGGCGCAGCGTAGCGCCGATGCAGCCCGTTCGATCGAGGAATATGAGAAGACGATTGCAGGGTCACCGGACTTTGCGCCGCCCTGGCAGGCACTCGCACTGCATCTCTACCGGGGCGGCAACAAGCCACGTGCGCTCGAATTGTTCCGCCGCTATGTGGAACTCGAACCGGACCCAAAGGTGAGCGGCTATGCGCGGCAGTACATCGAATCGCTGAGCAAGGAACTCGAACAATGAACAGGAATGCAGGCAGGGCCATCGCACTGCTGGCAGGCATCGCTTTCGCGATGCCGGCACTGGCGGCCTGGAAGGTGGTGGCGGAGGGCGAAACGTACCGGCACGAAAAGAGCGGTTACTCGATTCAATATCCCGCCGGCTGGCGCTGGATCAAATTCGGCGACGTCTCACTGGCGACCCGCGACGGCGCGCCGATCCAGATGATCCTGGTGGATTTCCGCAAGCACAAGAAGGCGTTTCGTACGCTCAATCAGGACTCGACGCCCGCAATGATGCCGCAGGAATTGGCGGAAAGGGTCGTCGCCGAAGCGACCAAGGAACGATCGCTGCAGAACGTCGAAGTCCTGTCGGATGAACCGGCTACGCTTGCCGGGCGCCCGGGCTTCCGGCTGCTCGTCGCCTACCGCAGCGCCGTTGACGCCGGTTCAGTGCGCTACCGGGAGATCGTGCTCGGCGCCAACTCCCCGCAGGGTATTTTCATCATCAGCTACCGCGCACCCGTGTTGCACTATTTCGAGCGCGACGTCGCAACATTCGAAAAGTCACTTGCGACCTTTGCGATTGTCGACAAGAAATAGGACTGCTGATTACTGTCGCTGCAGCGCGACCGCATAGGGATGCAGCGTGGCGGTCATCAATCCCGACTGGAAGGTCCTGTCCAGCGATTCGTTGGTACGGCCCGCAAGAATGACCTGTCCCACCCTTGCGGCCTGCGCCAGCCGCTCGAAATGTCTGGCGACAATGGCATTCTCGATGTCGGTCCAGGACGTCTCCAGTTTGAACCGAGGTGCCACTTGCAAGACGTAGACGTATTGCTCGCGCTGCTGGATGTCCTGTCCGAAGGGTTGACCGGTCGGCAGGAAGATGAAAGACGCGATGGCGACAATGATTGATTTCGTCAGTATCTCTAGCATTGGCTTGGCTGCAGTGGTTGATCAATCAATGCCAGAGTCCGAGCACCAGCCCGATCAGCGTGAACTGCAGCGTGTGATAGCCGCCATTGACGAGAAAGAGCGTCAGGCTCTTGCGTTCGAACAGGTAGTTGATGCCAAAGCTGGTCGCAACCCAGCAAAGTCCGGCCGCGAAGCCGGCGCTGGTGGCGAAACCGACTTCCGGCTTCGGACCCAGGAACATGGCGAACACGGCAGTTGCGATCAAGGCCAGCACCAGGCCCACGCCATAGATCTTGAGCGGATTTCCGCTTTGCAGCTGCGCGTCCGTCACCCCGGCGCCGCGTTGCCAGGCCTTCAGGAACATCACCGGCGAGTACCACAGCCCGCCAACAAAGAATGACAATACGGCCGCAGCGATTACGGCCAGCCAATTGACTTCAGGCATTTGCTTTTCCTTTCTTGCGTCGTTGTGACCTGCGGCGGGCCGGCGCTTTCGCCGGTCGCAGCAGGAGGTTGAAATGTTCTTTCAGTTGCGCAATTGCGCGATCGAAGTAACCGATGTCGCGATAACTGCGCGCCAGCATCACGGCCCCTTCCATGGTCGTCAGCACGAACTCGGCCAGCGCGCGCCGGTCGGTGCCGGCCGGCACGCGGTCGCCGGCGGCTTTCAGGCAGTTCTCGATCGCCGCGGTCCAATTCGAGAAATTGGCCGCCAGCCGCTCGCGCACCGGTGGGTCGGGCTCATGGATTTCGAGTGCCAGGCTGCCGATCGGGCAGCCATAAGTGCATTCCGTCTGGATCAGCGCGTCGCGATAGGCGGCGAGCAGCTTGAAGATCTTTTCGATCGGGTCTTCGACGCCGCGCCAGGCGGGCTCGAGCAACATCTGGTGAATGCCGCCGATATAGGTGTCGAGCACCGCGATCAGCACGTCCTGCTTGCCGGGAAAGTAGTGATAAAGACTGCCGCTGTTGATGCCGGCGTGCGCGAGCAGGTCCGCTACGGAGGTCGAGCCATAGCCCTTCTTCCAGAACAGGTGCATGGCCGCCTCGAGGATCCGCCAGCGGGTGTCGGTCGGGACTTGATTGATCATTCAACCAAGTGTGATACATTGTGAACCGGTGCGCAAGACCGCCGCGAGCCGGCGCCCGCCACGGAAGCAGAAAAAAGTGCCGCCCGCGGCGCGGCCGCTGCGCGCCCACACGTCGGCGCAAATCGCGGAAAGACTTGCGGCCGCGCTCGAAAAATCCGACGGGGTGAATGGCGCGGACTGCGTCCACGAACTCTGGATGCGCGGCGAGCTGCCGATGAATGTCGAGGCGGCACTCGCACGGCTCTGGGACCGCGCCGCCGATTCCGTTCCCGACTGGCTGCCGATGCGTTACGTGGACTGGCTGCCGCAGGTCTACGAGATTGCCGGCCAGTGCCGCTCCGCCGCCGGCGGGCGCACGCATCTCTATCTGGTGCTGCTCGACTATGCCGACCGCTCGAATGGACCTTACGGAATTTACGTCGGCATGAGCCGCTATCCGGCGGCACAGCGATTCGATCAGCACAAGGCCGGTATCCGCGCCTCCGGGCCAGTACTCAAGCGTGGACTCGAAGTGCTGACCGGGCCGGTGCAGCATCTCTGCTATATCGCGCGTGCCGAGGCCGCGCGCATTGAAGAAGAGCTGGCGGAGGCGTTACGCGCCGCCGGGCTCATTGTCCAGGGCGGGCACTGAACGGCGGCTAACCCATCCGGGCCGAGAAGATCGGCCGGCGATTGTTACGCGGCACGATGTCGTCATCGCAGGTACCAAGGTGGCGGATCTCCCGGAAGCCGACCCTGGCAAGTTCGGCGAGCACACTCTTCGGCGCTGTGGAGGCATTCGCCTCGAACAACAGCACGCCGCGGGTCACCGCGGCGAGCAATCGATAGAGATGATCGGGCTTCTGCACATGCGCCTCGATCGCCAGGCACAGTACGACGTCGAATGGCTCGCCGATGTCCCGTGCCTCCAGCGTATCCAGGTCCCCGACCCTGAATTCGAGCCGCTCGATACCCGCGAATGCGGCGATGCGGCGCGCAAGATCGATTTTTTCAGGGTCGTATTCGACACCAAGGCCCAGGGCCGGCGCGTAGTTCGAGAGCTGTAACAGGATCGCGCCATTGTTGAAGCCGAGATCGAGCACGCGCTTGCCACGGATATCATCCGGGCGAACGCCGAACTGCTCGAGCCGCCGCGCCGCGTCGCGCTGCGATTCGTCGCGCCGCACCACGAATCCCGGTGTCGAAAAGGCGCAGTAAATGACGTCCTTGGTGGACAGGAAGTGGCGCGAATTCTTCTTGCGGAACGAGGCCGAGGCGGAGCGCAGTTCTTCCTTCAGCCCGCTTTCCGCGGTGGCGCGATCGGACTGGGACTCCCCCGGGCTCATCGCCCGAAGTATAGCCAGCTATACTTGCAGCTGTGCGCAAACTGAATGAGTTCGTGTACCGGCTGCGATGGGGGCCACTCGAGGAACGGCGCAGGCGCGGCCTGATCAAGCTTTACGACGTGCTGGCGGAGACCAGTCTTGCCGGCAGGTACTGGATGATCATGGGCCTGCTGCTCGGCTGCATGCGGGAAGGCGCACCGATTCGCTGGGACCGCGATTCCGATTTCGGATTCATGGACGAGGACCTGCCACATTTCCTCGCTGCGGCAAAGAAGCTCGGCGAGCACGGCTATGTCATGCGCCCACCGCAGGTCAACAACGACGGGCGCACCACGAAGTGGGCGCTGAAGTTCGAGGCGGTCAAGTACGAGTTCTTCCAGTTCGAGAAGCACGGCGGAAATTTCCGCTGGTACTACCACCGCCGCAAGCCGCCGATGGAACTCATCAATGAAGTGCCGGCCCACGGGCTGACCCACATCGAGATGTACGGCCGGCGCTGGATGATGCCGGACAATGCCGACGAAACCCTGACCCGGATCTACGGCAACTGGCGCAAACCGGATCCCGACTACATCTATTGGCGTGACTGCGGCGCCACTACCGATCGCTATCCGTGGACCGGCGAGCGGCGTCCACCGGACTGAGGGACCCGCACGCTTGAACATCCGCAATAGCTTCGAGGAAACGCTGATCCGCATTGCGATGACCGGCATCGTGCCGGGGCGCTGGTTACAGAAACCGCTGGATCCGGCTGCCATGGCGGCGCGCACCGGGGTACTCGCGATCGAGATCGTCAGCCATTGCTGGCAGTACGCGCACCTGCAGGCCTACCAATTGAGTTCGCTGGTGAATTTTCCGCCGACGCGCGCGCGCGTATGCATGACGGTCTTCTACGCGCTGGAGGATCAGCGCACGCGTGCCATGCTCGAGTTCTTTGGCGGCATCCAGGTGCCTAACGTACGCTGGAACTGGCAGGCGCTGCCGCCGACCGAATTGTTCCGGCGCTCAATCGGACGCAATCGCATTGCGCGCGGCACGACGGCCGACTGGGTGTGGTTCACGGACTGCGACATCGTGTTTCACCGCGACTGTATTGACACGCTTGCGGATCAGCTCCAGGGGCGTCGCGATCTGCTGACCTACCCGAAGGAGGAGTGGGTCACGGCGATGCTCGCCGAGACCGATCCACTGCTGATTGCAGAACGCGATCGTCCCAAGGTTGTCGACATCGATCCGGGGCAGTTCACGCGCATGACCAACCCGCCAAGGGCCAAGGGTGCGTACCAGATCGTGCACGGCGACGCGGCTCGCCAGCGCGGCTATTGCGAGCAGCTCGCGGTGTTCCAGCGGCCGACATCACGCTGGGCGAAGACCTACGAGGACAGCGCTTTTCGCTGGCTGCTCGGTGCCGATGGCGTGGGTCTCGACGTGCCGGGTGCGTATCGCATCCGGCATGTGCAGAAGGGACGCTACGGCGACAACAAGACTGCGGCAGCCGTGCGCAGCAGCATCCGTCGAGCAAAGGCCAGCATCACCGGGCAGTAAACCGGCACCCCGGGCCACGACCGCCCGGGGCGCATCGACGGGGCTCAATTGGTCTTCGCTATCTGCATCATGCGGCGCAGCTGCTGCGCTTTGTGATTCAGACGGGCCTGCTCGGCGCGCGTGATCAGGCCATCGGCGCCGGCGTAGCGCTTCATCTGCTGGTACTGCTGCACCTGGTAGCGCAGCCGCTTGGCTTCGTTCGGCGTGACGCCGGATCGTGGGTTGGCATCCGCCGCGGCCGACATCAGGATCATCGTGCCGATGGCAATCGCTGCAATCGTACGGAACTTGAATTTCATGACGTTCTCCTCGTTCATCGCACCGCAAAGCGGCGCTCTCTGGGGAATAAACGCACCCAGAAAGGGCGTGCTGACGCCAAAACTTGATCAACCGACCGGTGGCGGTTCAGGATCGACGAGCGGAATGGACTGGACATAACGATGCCGCACGAACCTGCGACCCAAATCCAGCTGCCGGCCACGGCCACCGCCGCGGTCGCGCGCGGCTCGAAGATCGACGCGATCAAGGAGGTTCGTGCGACGACCGGCCTCGGCCTGTACGAGGCCAAGCAGCTGGTCGAGGGTTACATCGCGGCGAATCCTGTGCTGAAATCACAGTTTGAGCAGCAGAATGCAGCGCGCCGGCACCGGCTGATCCGGTGGATGCTGGTCATCGACGGGCTGATCGCCGCAGCGGTCATCTGGTGGTTCTTCGGCCAATGAGCAAGACATTCACAATTGACGAAGCCAGGGCGGCGCTCGCGAAGGCTGGCGGCGAATTCGTCACGCTGTTCCAGCAGGGCACACTCGAAATCGAGATCTACCGGCCGGTCAGCGTCGATCGCCAGAAACCGCACAGCAAGGACGAGCTGTATGTGATTATCTCCGGCACCGGTACATTCGTGCACGGCGCTGCCCGCACGCCATTCACGCCAGGCGACGTGTTGTTCGTGGAGGCTGGCGTCGAGCACCGCTTCGTCGATTTCACCAGCGAGTTCGCAACTTGGGTGTTTTTCTACGGACCGGCCGGCGGCGAATCGAAATGACTGATAATGTTGGTCGCTAGCAGTTAACAGATCGAATGGAGGTGTCTTATGCACGTTGAAAAATTGCGCCGCGCCTGTGTCGCGGTCATCAGCCTGAGTCTTCTGAGCCTTGGCATGCAGACGCCGGCCGCGGCCGGAATGGTCGGCACGGCCGATGCCGTGGCGGCGGCCCGGCAGCAGGATCCCCGAGGCGTGGTGCAGGGCGTGCTCGCGCGCGCCGAGGTCCGCGATCAAATGCTGGCGCTCGGCGTCAATCCGGCGGAGGTCGAGAGCCGGATCGCTGCGCTGACCAACGCCGAGCTCGCGGTGCTTGCCACCAGGATCGAAGCTGCGCCGGCCGGCGGCGATGCGCTCGCCGTGATCGGCATCGTGTTCGTTGTGCTGATGATCCTCGAGTTCACTGGCACGATCGACATCTTCAAGAAGGCGTGAACCGCGCGGCGCTTCCGGTGGCCGCGCTGCTCGCGGGTCTCGCCGGCTGCGCCGCTTCGCCACCGTTGGCCGACGGGCTTTCGCGCGAAGCGCCGGGCTCGATCGAGCTCGACGCGACGCCGTTCCTTCCGCAAACCGAGTACCAGTGCGGCCCGGCCGCACTCGCGATGCTGTTGCGTGCGAGCGGTGTCGCTGTGGAACCGCAGGCCCTGACGCCACAGGTTTACCTGCCCGGCCGGCAAGGCAGTCTTCAGGCCGAGCTGATCGGCGCTGCGCGCCGGCATGGGCGCCTGCCATATCAGCTGGCCACGACCGCGGATGAGTTGATCGCGGAACTCAACGAGGGCCGGCCGGTGCTCGTGTTGCAGAATCTTGGCGCCACGCGCCTGCCGCGCTGGCACTACGCGGTTCTGATCGGGTATGACGCCGGGAAAAACGTTGCAATCCTGCGCTCAGGTGCCCAGCAGCGACTCGAGATGCGCTGGCAGCGCTTTGCCAGCACCTGGCACCGCGGCGGACGCTGGGCGATCACGACGCTCGAGCCCGGCGTGATTCCGATGCATGCCGATGCGGAGCGCTACATCGGGGCTGCAGCCGGTCTCGAGGCGGCCGGGCAGCGTC
>JANNTO010000057.1:0-5145 GCA_031403675.1 Gammaproteobacteria bacterium
CCTTGCTGCCGAAATGGAAGTTGATGGACGCGGCAGTGTGGCCCGCGGCACCCGCGATGCGCGCGGAGGTCAGCTCCGACAGACCGTGGCGCGATATCGCCGCGACCGTCGCGTGGATCAGGTCGAGCTTGGAACCGCTGGGCCGCAGCTCAACACCGCTCTCGAGATTGGCCGCCATGACTCCCCTCCCGATGCCACCCGTCACGCATTCTACTGCGGACTGAAAGGTGACTCAATGATCGTTCAGTATTTTGAACAATCATTCAGTAAGATGTAATATTATGTTTTATAACGATATTTCTAATTTCACCCGCGAGCATAATCCGATTACGCTGACGAGGTGCCGGTCATCCATCATCCGTTTGTCGGTCTGCTGACCGGCTTGCTGCTCGCTGCCGCCAGCGCCACTGCGTTTAGCGCGGACTCGGCAGCGTCGCAATCCGCCGATGGCATCCGCCTGGAAACGGCCTGGATCACGCTGCCGGATGGCGTGCGGCTGTCCGCCGACCTGTACCGGCCCGATGGCGTCGCGGCCGATGCGAAGCTTCCGGTACTGCTCGAGTACCTGCCCTACCGCAAGCACGAGTCGCGCCGCAGAAATTACGCCCTGTATTCCTACTTCGTGCAGCGCGGCTATGTGGTCGCCGCGGTCGACATCCGCGGCACCGGCAACAGCGAAGGCAGGGTCATCCCGCACGAGTATTCCGACCTCGAGCACGATGACGGCGAGGTCGTCATCGACTGGCTTGCGAAGCAGCCCTGGTCGACCGGCCGTGTCGGGATGTTCGGTATCTCCTGGGGCGGCTTCAATTCGATCCAGATGACGCTTCGGAATCCGCCGGCGCTCAAGGCAATCATCGCGATCGATGCGACCGAGGATTTCTTCCAGGACGACGTGCATTACATGGACGGCATCATGCACGTCGACTCCTGGGAGATGAGCATGGACCTCGACAACGCGCGTCCGGGCGCGCCGGACTACGTGATTGACGAGGCGTACTTCCGCGATCGCTTCGACACCGAGCCCTGGATGCTGACCTACAAGAATCAGCAGCGCGACGGGCCGTTCTGGGATCGCGTATCGGCCAAGGGCCGCTACCAGGACATCCGCATCCCCTCCTTCCACATCGGCGGCTGGTACGACGGTTATCGCGACAGCGTCCCGCGCATGCTCGAGCACGTGAAGAATGCGCCGGTCAAGGCGATCGTCGGCGCCTGGTCCCATGCCTGGCCGCACGAGCCCTATCCGAAACCCGGCATCGAGTGGCGGCACGAGGGCGTGCGCTGGTTCGATCACTGGCTCAAGGGCATCGATACCGGCATCCTCGAGGAGCCGAAGCTCGCCGTGTACATCCGCAACTGGCACGGCCCCGGTCCTTATCTCGAATATGCGCCGGGGAACTGGCGCTATGAGGAGGGCTGGCCGATTGCGCGCATCCGTGACCAGGTGCTGTTTCCACAGTCCGATCACACGTTGGCGGCCAATGCGCCCGCCGCCACGACTCACCGGTTGCGCTACCTGCCTTCGATTGGTGTCGAGGCCGGCGGGCCGGTCATGTGGTGGGGCGATGTCGCGCATGATCAGCGCCCGACCGATGCATTCAGCCTCGTCTACGACAGCGCACCGCTTGCCGAGGACCTCGAAATCCTCGGCCTGCCGCGCGCGACGCTCGCCGTCTCCGCCGATGCGACCCGCGCCAACTGGTTTGCGCGCCTGTCCGATGTCGCACCCGATGGCACGGTGACCCAGGTCGCGGGCGCCGGATTCAACGGCAGTCATCGTATTTCGGCACGCTCACCCGAGGCACTCGTGCCGGGCGAGGAATACACAATCGACGTCGAGATGCATTTCACGTCGTGGGTCTTTCCCAAGGGGCATCGCATCCGTCTCGCCGTGAACAATGCGCAATGGCCGATGCTCTGGCCGACACCCGAGCCGATGACGACGACGCTGCGTCTCGACGGTTCGCAGCTCGCCCTGCCGGTCGTGCCGTTCGAACAGCGCCCGGTGCCGGCCTTCCTGCCGCCGGCTTCCGATCCGAAGTACCCCGGCTATGAATCGCTCGAAGGCGGCACGACCTCGGGCTACGGCGAGATCTCGTCGGTCGATCGCAATCCACAGACCGGGGCCGCGGTCGCGACTGCGACCAATGGCGGCGGCAGCCGTTATCCCTGGGGCACCGAGCGCACCTACGAGACCATTCGTCATGCCGTGACGGACGCGGCGCCCGCGGAAACAGGATTGCTCGGCACGCACCGGATGGAAGTCGACCTGCCGGGCCGCAAGCTGGTCTGGGATGCGGAGCTGTCCTTCACCAGTGACCGCGAGAATTTCCATTACCGCTATGTGCGGCGCGTGTCGGAGAATGGTGCGTTGCTGCGCGAGAAGACCTGGACCAGAACCATACCGAGGGATTACCAGTGACGAATACCATGAGTCCATTGCACCGCTGGACGATTTCCGCTTGCCTTGCGGCAACCGCGCTCGCGGGCTGTGGCAGCGAGAACGCCAAGACCGGCGCCGCCGACCTCGCGCTGACGGGCGGAACGATTTACACCGTGGACGGTGCGCGCAGCTGGGCGCAGGCTGTCGCAATCTCGGATGGACGTATCATCTTCGTCGGCACGGACGCGGATGCCAAGGCGCACATTGGCCCCGACACGAAAGTCGTCGACCTCAAAGGACGGATGGTCGTCCCCGGCTTCCAGGACGTGCACATCCATCCGATCTCGGGCGGGATCGAGGCGGGCGCCTGCGACCTGAACGCGCTCGCCACCATCGACGAATACGTCGCCGCAATCAAACAGTATGCGGACCAGCATCCGGAGGAGCCATGGATTACCGGCGGCGGCTGGGCGATGTCGGCCTTCGGTCCCGGCGCACTCGCGCGTCGGGAGTTGATCGACGCGGTCGTTCCGGACCGCCCCGTGATTCTGTGGAGCCGCGACGGCCATACGACCTGGGTCAATGGCAAGGCGCTCGAAATCGCGGGTATCACGAACGAAACGCCGGATCCAGCGGACGGCCGCATCGACCGCGACCCGAAGACCGGCGCAGCGGTCGGTAGCCTCCAGGAAGGCGCCAGCAGCCTCGTTGCCGCGAAGCTGCCGCCGACGACCGACGCGAAACGCGAGGCCGGACTGCGTTACGCGATCAAGATGCTGAACGGCTTCGGCATCACCGCGATACAGGATGCTAACGTCGACGAAGACGACCTGAGGGCGTATCGCAAACTGGACGACGCCGGCGAGCTGCCGCTGCGCGTCGTCGGCTCCATCTGGTGGGACCGCGACCAGGGCCTCGAGCAGATCGAAAACATCAAGCGCATCAGGAGCGAGTACTCCAAGGGCCGTATCGACGCCGGCACCGTGAAGATCATGCAGGACGGAGTCATGGAGAATTTCACTGGCGTTGTGCTCGAGCCCTACCAGCTGCCCGGCAAGGAAAAGACCTACGGCATCCCGATGGTCGAGCCGGAGTTCCTCAAGAAGGCCGTGACCCAGCTCGACTCCGACGGCTTCCAGGTCCATTTCCACGCGATCGGCGACGGCGCGGTGCGCCAGTCGCTCGATGCGATCGAGGCAGCCCGCACGGCGAACGGCGACCTCGGCCACCGCCACCACATCTCGCACATCCAGCTGATCCATCCCGACGACCAGCCGCGCTTCAGGAAGCTCGGCGTCATCGCGAACTTCCAGCCGCTGTGGGCGTGTGCCGACGACTACGTCACGGAGCTGACGCTGCCATTCATCAGCGAGCGGACGGCTTCCTACATGTACCCGATCGCCAGCATGGAGAAGAGCGGTGCAGTCGTTGCATTCGGCAGCGACTGGTCGGTCTCCAGCGCCAATCCGTTCGAGGAGATGGGAACGGCCATCATGCGCCGCTGTGGGCCCAGCGACACGCAGGGCCCCTTTCTTCCGAACGAGAGCATCACATTGCCCGAAGCGATCGCAGCGTTCACGATCAACGCGGCCTACACCAACCGCGACGAGAGGAATTCGGGCTCGCTCGAGTTCGGAAAAGTCGCAAACCTCGCCGTCCTCGACCGCAACCTGTTTGAAATTCCTTTGGCGGAGATCTGGAATACGAAGGTGCTCGTGACGCTGTTCGAGGGCAAGCCGGTGCACGGAGATCTCGGGGCGCTTTGATGAAATCGACCCGGCATCTGGTCGATCCGGATGGGCGACGGCTGCCGATCAAGCTCGATTCGACCAGCAATGGCGAGTTCGCGCCCATTCCGCTCGACCGCACGAATCGGTTCGCGAATCAGCTGGCGCAGCAGGCTGCCGAGGCGAACGCGAAGCGGCTGGGTCTCGGGCGCCGCGACTTCCTGCTGTCGACCTGCGGTGCGGCAAGCACCCTGCTCTCCTTCAATGCCGCCAACGCGGCGGCGGGCCGCATCGGCGGTCATTTCGCGCTCGGCGCCGAGGCGGCGCTCGAGCCAGTACTTGCGTCTGCAACTCTCGAAGGTGACGAATTCATCTTCGACGTCCAGGGTCATTACGTCGATCCGACCGCGGCCTGGCTCAAGGTGACGCCAGAAGCGGCTTTCGAGTGGGCGCCCAAGGCGGGCTGCGCGCTGGCGGACGGCAAGAGTCCACGCAGCCACCTCGCCTGCCTGACCTCGGAGGAATTCATCAAGGACGTCTTCCTCGACAGCGACACCGACATGATGGTGCTGTCGTTCGTGCCGGCGCGGCGCGACGCGTCGCCACTCGAGATCGAATCGGCCGATGCGGTGCGCAACATCGTCGAGCGGATGGAAGGCAACCATCGCCTGATGATCCACGGCCGCGTCAATCCGAACCAGCCCGGCGACGTCGAAGACATGGCGCGGCTGCGCGACCAGTTCCAGGTCGCGGCCTGGAAAACCTATACGCAATGGGGTCCGGACGGCAATGGCTACTTCCTGACTGACGACGTCGGCATCCGTTTCGTCGAGGAGGCGCGGCGTCTTGGCGTCAAGGTGATCTGCGTACACAAGGGCCTGCCATTCGGGCAGCAGTCCTACGAGCACAGCCAGTGCAGCGACATCGGCCCGGTCGCGAAGCGCTTCGCGGACGTGAGCTTCCTGATTTACCACTCGGGATTCGTCGCCGGCATCGAGGAGAAGGCCTACGGCGAGAACGCGGGCGGCGACG
>JANNTO010000058.1:0-1889 GCA_031403675.1 Gammaproteobacteria bacterium
GTCAATATCGCCGGCGGCATTCCGTTCGCCGTGCGTGGCGATGCGAACGGCATCCAGGGCTACCAGTTGTGGATGATCGTCAAGAGCACGAGCCCGTACAAGACGCTGGCCGACCTCAAAGGCAAGAAGGTCGCGCACACCACACCTTCGTCGAACTCCGGCAACATGGCGCCGCGCGCGCTGTTCCCGGGCGACGGCCTCACGCCCGACAAGGATTACAAGGTGCTGTATTCGGGCAAGCACGATCAGTCGCTAATGGGTGTGGTCAACGGCGACTACGACGCGGCGCCGATCACCTCCGACATCCACGACCGCTTCATCAATCGCGGCATCATCAAGGCGGGCGACCTGCGCATCATTTTCAAGAGCGGGCATTTTCCGACTTCGGCCTTCGCGCATGCAAGCGAACTCGAGCCGGCGCTAGCCGACAAGGTGAAGAAATGCTTTTTCGACTACCGCTTCAGCGCCGAGATGAAGAAAGAGTTTCTCGGCGACGACCGCTTCCTGCCGGTCAGCTACAAGACCGACTGGGCGCTGGTGCGCAAGGTGGCGGAAGACTCCGGCACACCGTACAACAGCGCCGGATTCGACAAGGAGCGGGCCGCCGAGGAAGCGGCGCGCAAGAAGGCCGCCGAAGACAAAGCGAAGAAATAGGTGCGCCAGCCACGCCTGCGACCCGCCCTGTCCGGACTGCGCGCCCTCGCCGCCGGCCTCGCCTTCCTCGTGACCTGTGCGCAAGCGCAGGAGGCCTGCAAGAGCCGCGGCGAACTGGACACGCCCTACTGCGACGAGGACGGCGACCTGCTCGCGGATGCGCCGCGCGAAGCGAAGCGGCACAAGGATCCGGAGACGCTGTTCTTCACCAACTCGCCGCTGGAGGATCCGGCCGTGTTCAAGAAGCTGATGGAGCCCTTCGTCGAGCATCTCGCGAAATGCACCGCGCGCAAGGTGCGCTTCTACGACGTCTACTCCAGCGCTGCTGCAATCGAGGCAATGCGCTCGGGCCGCATGCATCTGGGCACCATGTCCTCGGGCGATACGGCGTTTGCGGTCAACGTCGCCGGTGCGATTCCGATCGGCATCCGCGGCGATGCGAGCGGGCCGCAGGGCTACCAGTTGTGGACCATCGTGAGGGCCGACAGCCCGTTCCACAAGCTCTCCGATCTGAAGGGCAAGAAGGTCGCGCACACTACGCCTTCGTCCAATTCAGGCAACCTCGCGCCGCGCTCGCTGTTTCCGGCCGAGGGCCTGGTGCCGGACAAAGACTACAAAGTGCTGTTCTCCGGCAAGCACGAGAATTCGGTCTCCGGCGTGGCGGCCGGCGATTTCGACGCCGCGCCGATTGCGAACGACATCCTCGTGCGCATGGCCGAGCGCGGCATCGTGAAGATGGCCGATTTCCGCATCATCTGGAGGAGCCGCAGTTTCCCGCCTGGCGGGCTGTCGATGGCGCATGACCTCGCGCCTGCCCTCGCGCAGAAGATCCGCGACTGCACGTACGCGTTTCGCTATACGCCCGAGATGGTGAAGGGCTTTCAAGGCGCCGACCGCTGGCTGCCGATCGATTACAAGAAAGACTGGGAGGTCGTGCGCAGAGTCGCGCAGGACAGCGGCCAGGCGTTCACGGCCTCGGCGTTCGAGAAGGAAAAAGCACGCACGGAGGCGGCGAAAAAGAAATGATCGCGACTCGATGACAGCGGCAACTGGCAAGGCCTGCGCGCTTTCCTTCCGCAACCTCGACAAGGAGTACGCGCGCGGCAAGCCGGTCCTGCGCGGCATCAGCCTCGATATCGGCGGCACCGGCATTACCGCGATCATCGGCCCCTCGGGCACCGGTAAATCGACCCTGATCCGCTGTATCAACCGGCTGGTCGAACCGACCGCAGGCG
>JANNTO010000059.1:0-2916 GCA_031403675.1 Gammaproteobacteria bacterium
CAGGGCGACACGCAGCTGACCAAGACCGGTTATGTGATCGGCTCACCGAAGTACATGGCCCCGGAACAGATCCTCGGCAAGAAGGTCGACGAGCGGGCGGACATCTATTCGCTCGGGGTGATCATGTACGAGATGCTGACCGGCTCGCCGCCCTACCATCGGGGCGATCACATGTCGGTCATGTACCAGCATGTCCAGGGCCGGGCCCGGCCGCCAATCGAGCTGAATCCGGCCCTGCCGCAGGGCATTTCCGACACAATCATGAAGTGCATGTCGGTGGACAAGGAAAAGCGCTACGCGTCAATGGACGAGGTGCATGTGGCGCTGGAGCGGTTCTTGTGATTCACTTCGCGCGGCAATGCCGCGCATCGATGCATTTCTAAAGCTCGGTTCGACCCAGGGGTGTTCTGACATCCACCTGGCCGTCGGCGTGCCGCCGATGCTGCGCATGAACGGCGACCTGGTCCCGATCCGGTTCCGCGAGCTCGCCGCGGCCGAACTCGAGGCCTATGTGATGGAAATCCTGACGCGCAACCTGGCCGACCGGTTCCGGGCCGGGCGCGATGTGGACTTCTCCTACGTTTCCGAAGAGGGCGGTCGGTTCCGCGTCAATGTGTTCCGCAAGGACTCGGGTGTCGGCGCGGTGTTCCGCTCGATCCCGGCAGAAGTGCCGACGCTCGATTCACTCGCGCTGCCGCCGCTGGTCAAGAAGCTGTGCGACTACCACCAGGGCATGATCCTGGTGACCGGATCCACCGGCACCGGCAAGTCGACCACGCTCGCAGCGATGATCGACCTGCTGAATACCAACCGCAAACTCAACATCATCAGCCTCGAGGATCCGATCGAGTTCGTGCATCGCAGCAAGCAGAGCCAGGTGGTGCAGCGCGAGCTTGGCACCCACCTGCCCTCATTTGCCGAAGGCGTGCGCGCCGCAATGCGCGAGGACCCGGATGTGATCCTGGTCGGCGAATTGCGTGACCCCGAAACCATTTCGATGGCGATGACTGCCGCCGAAACCGGCCACCTGGTGCTCGGCACCCTGCACACGACCAGTGCCGTCAAGACCGTCGACCGCATGATCGACGCGCTGCCGGCCGACGAGCGTGAGCAGACCAAGAGCTTCCTGGCGCAGAGCCTGATCGCGGTGATCACCCAGGTGCTGGTACGCCGGCCCGAGAATCGCGGCCGCCGCGCAGTCTGCGAGATCATGCTGATGAATCGTGCGATCGCCAAGCTGATCCAGACCGATCAGACCCACCAGATCCCGGCCCAGCTGCAGACCGGCAAGGACGTCGGCATGGAATTGATGGACCAGGCCCTGCTGCGCGCGATCAAGGCCAAGGAAGTCGACCCGGACGACGCCTATTCCTATGCGACCGACAAGCGACTGTTCTCGAAGTTCGTCGTCGACCGCAGCCTGCTGCCGAAATTCGAGACCCTGGAATGATGGAGCGACGCGTTGGCACGCATTGACGAATATCTGGAGGAAATCCTGAAGCGCGACGGTTCCGACCTGCATTTCATGGCCGGGGACCCGCCGCGCATCCGCCTGTACGGCAAGCTGTCAAACCTGCGGGCTGAGCGACTCGCCGCCGAGTTCGTGCGCGAGGCACTGTATGAGATCATGCCGCGCAAGGCGCTCGATCGATTTGAGTCGCGTGACGGCACGGATTTTGCGTATACGCTCGGCACGCTTGGGCGCTTCCGCGTCAACGTGCTGCGGCAGCTCAACGGCATGGGCGGCGTGTTCCGCGCCATCCCATCCAAGGCACAGACGCTCGAACAACTCAAGATGCCGGATGCGGTGCGCAACCTGTGCAAGGTCTCGAACGGCCTGATCCTGATGACTGGCAAGACTGGATCCGGCAAGTCGACGACACTCGCCGCGATGGTCGACGACATCAATGTGCGCATCAAAGGCCACATCCTGACCATCGAGGACCCGATCGAGTTCGTGCATCCGCGCAAGAACTGCCTGATCAGCCAGCGCGAGATCGGCGTTCACGCGGAATCGTTTTCCAGCGCGCTGCTCTCGGCCCTGCGCGAGGATCCTGACGTCATCCTGGTCGGCGAGTTGCGGGACCTCGAAACGATTTCGACCGCTATCACCGCCTCGGAGATGGGCATCCTGGTGATGGCGACGCTGCACACCAATGGCTCTGCGGCGACCGTGGATCGCATCGTCAATGCGTTTCCCGCGGACAAGCAAAACCATGTGCGCACCATGCTTTCGACCTCGCTGCGTGGCGTCGTATCGCAACAGCTGATCTCGCGCAAAGGCCCGCCCGGCCGGGTCGCCGCGCTCGAGGTCCTGATCAATACGCCGGCTACCTCCAACCTGATCCGGCAGGGCAAGATCGACCAGCTCGAGTCCGTGATGCAGTCAGGTGCGGCGGCCGGCATGCGGACCATGGATTCGGCCATCGAGCAGTTGCTGGATCAGGGGCTGATCAGCGGACGCTCTGCCTACGAGAAGGCCATCAACAAGACCAAGTTTGAACCGCTGCGCGAAATGGATTGACGGCGCATGCCCCGCCGCATTCTCGTCACCAGCGCCCTGCCCTACGCAAACGGACCCACGCATCTCGGTCATATGACCGAAGTGATCCAGTGCGATATCTGGGTCCGATTCATGAAACTCGCCGGCCACGACTGCATCTATGTCTGCGCCGACGATACCCACGGCACTCCAATCATGTTGAAGGCGCAGGCCGTGGGACTCACACCTGAGCAGCTCATCGGCCAGGTCGGCAAAGAACGGCGCAGCGACTTCGCGGCATTCGGCATTGGATTCGACAATTACTACACGACGCACTCGGAAGAGAACCGCCGCCTGACGGTGCGCATGTACCAGTCGTTGAGCGCTGGCGGTCACATTACGCGCCGGCCGGTACTTCAGGCCTACGACGAAAA
>JANNTO010000060.1:0-1593 GCA_031403675.1 Gammaproteobacteria bacterium
GGCCAGGACCTTCTTGAGCTCGATCCCGGCGTGATCATTGGCGATGGCGATGGCGTCCTGCGGCATGCCGCCTCGTGGCAACTGCGGTCACGGAAGGACCGAGCATGTACCATATGTCGCGAGGCGACTCCAGGGGTGCCACAACCTGTCTGGCCGACGCGCTGCCCGAGTCGGACCTGACAAGAACAGCGACAATTCGCCAAAGTGACGCATTGATCGGGTGTCGATGAGGTGCAACAACTGTTGCAGAATTACTACGTGGCCCAAGACACGCAAAATGAATGTTGCTTGACAGGATGAGACGCGCATGACATGCGTTCGTCCCGAAAGCAACATTGAGGACCGAAATGGCCGACGACATCAAGGCGACGGTGCCCAGCGATCAGTTGTTGCGTATGGCGGCGGAAATTGTCACGGCATATGTCGGCGGCAACAACTTGCCGAGCGGGCAGATTCCCGATGTGATCAAGACGGTGCATGGCGCGCTGTCCGGCCTTGTCTCGGACTCGTCGAAACCTGCCGCGACGCAACAGAAGCCCGCGGTGCCGATCAAGCGTTCGATCACCCCGGAATACATCATCTGCCTGGAAGACGGCAAGAAACTCAAAATGCTGAAGCGCTATCTGCGCTCGCATTACAACATGACGCCGGAAGAGTACCGTGCGAAATGGAACTTGCCGGCGGAATACCCCATGGTGGCGCCGAAGTATTCCGAGAAGCGCTCGGAATTCGCCAAGAAGATCGGCCTGGGCAGGACCCGAGCCGCCTAACGCTGGCCCCGGCGATCAGCGCGGCCGGCTGCGCGCGTCCGCAATCAAGTTCGATAGGCGCTGCCGCTGCGTCCCGGCGGTGTCAAAGTTGGCCGGCGCAAGCCAGGCTTCGAACGCTGACCGGATAGCCGGCCACTCGCTGTCGAGCACGGCGAACCAGGCGGTGTCGCGATTGCGGCCCTTGTAGACGACGGCCTGGCGAAAAATGCCCTCGAAGCGAAAGCCGTAGCGTTCCGCCGCGGCGCGCGACGGCGCGTTCAGGCTGTCGCATTTCCATTCGTAGCGTCGGTAGCCGAGTTCGTCGAAGGCGCGGCGCATCATCAGGAACATGGCTTCGGCGCTGGCGCGGGTGCGCTTGAGCCGGTCCGAGAGATGGATGCCGCCGACTTCGATGCAGCCGTTGTTCGCGTCGATGCGGAGATACGACGCCATGCCGACCGCGATGCCGGTCGCCGCGTCGACAATGCCGTGCGCCAGCGGATCCTCGCTCGCTGCCGCCTTCGACAGATAGCTGCGGAATGCCTCGGCCGTGGCAAACGGCCCGACACCCAAATAGGTCCAGTTGCCGGGATCGCCGTCACGGAACACGGTGTCCAATTGGTCCGCATGGCGCGCCATGTCCAACGGCTCGACGTGGCAGTAGCGCCCGAGCATCGGCGTGCGCGGCGGCCTGGCGCACGGCGTCCAGTCCGGCAGCGGAAAGCCGATCGGCTGGCCCAGGGCATTGCGGTGCTCGGTCATGGCACGTCAGGGCTTGTTGGCGGCGACCGCGCTGCCATGGGTCAGCTTCGCGACGAAGGTGGCGATGTCGTCCACCTTGCGC
>JANNTO010000061.1:0-9028 GCA_031403675.1 Gammaproteobacteria bacterium
GCCATTCGTCCTTGTCGTCCGGTCCTTCCGCCATCGCAGGCAGGGCGAGCATGAGGGCCAGCAGGCCGGCAGCAGTTGCGTTGAGCCATTTCATAACAGCGATTCCTCCAGCGAAACATGGAAACCCTCGGGCGACGGCAGTTCGGCACTGAGGGGCGGGGCGGCGAATGCCAGGAGATCGTCGGTCGGCACACGCCAGTAATCGGGTGAGGAAAGTTCGCGCGCGAGCTGTGTCGCCGCACGCAGGTCCTCCGGCTGCGCGGACTCGCCAGCCGGGCGCCCGAGGAACATCCACGAAACGGCGACGATCGCGGTGAGCGCGACGCCGCCTGCCAGCGCGGGACGCCAGGCGTGCGTGCGCGGGCGTTGTGCGCCCGGCCAAACGCGCACGAATCGCGGCGCGGGGAGCGCGCGGTCGCGCGCGGCGAGACTGTCTCGCACCGCAGCCTTCAGTGTCTCGTCATCGCGATCGAAAGTCGGATCGTTCATGGTGCGGACCGCATGTCAGCCAGCCGATCGCGCAGCGCGGTCTTGCCACGCTCATAGTGCATGCGCGCGGTGCCGAGTGAAATGCCGAGAATTCCGGCCGCTTCAGCAATCGACAGGTCGCGATAGAAGACCAGATCCAGCACTTCATGCTGGCGTTTCGGCAGCGCACGCAGGGCGTCGAGAACGCGCGCGTTCTCCGCCGGCACACCCGGTTCCGTGAACGGTGCGGCATTTGGCGCGAATGAGGCGATACGCGCGAGTGTCTGCAGCGAGCGCCGCGCGTGCCGCCAGCGCGAACGGGCGTGATTGCGGATCACAGAGAACAGCCAGGTCCGAAGGCTGGATTGGCCGCCGAACCGTGCTGCGCCCTCGACAACTGCCAGATAGCTCATTTGCAGGATGTCCTCCGCCTCGTTGCGCCGCCCTCGCGTGCAGGTGAGCGCCCACGAAAAACACTGTTCGTGCAATCGCTCGAGTTCGTGCTGATCGATCAGCGGGTTATGTCGCAATCGAGGCCCGTCCAGCATTGCACTTACCAGTTAGTCGCGCGGGACGGAGAAGTATATGACTGCCTTCCTGCCCGCAATTACGCGGTCCGCAGGGTGGCCCGCAGGATCCCGGTGATGACAACGGTTCCCAATCCGGTCAGCGCGGCCGCGATTGCCGCCGTGATTGGCGGCGTCTCGAAACGGAACGCGCCGGCGATCGACGGCACGCTGCTGACGATCACCAGCGCCGCAATCGCGAGCACGGAAATCACCCAGAACGCGCGATTCGGGCGCAACAGCACCGCAGCAAGCGAGCCGGCCGGCGCGCGGCTGACGAGGAGTAATGCCAGGTTGTTGACGACCAGCGCGATGAAAGCGAGCGCCCGGGCCTGTCCATCGGGAAACTGCGCCAGCGCGAATCCGTAGACCAGGGACACGGCGGCCAGGCTGACTAACCCGAGCGCCACGCTTTCGAGCAGCAACTTTCCGGAGAACAGCCGTTCCCCATGGGCGCGCGGCGGCCGCCGCATGATTTCCTCGCCGCGCTGCTCTCCTTCGAAGACCAGCGAACAGGCGGGATCGATCACGAACTCGAGGAACACGACGTGCAACGGGAAGAGCAGCAGCGGCCACCCCAGCAGTAGCGGCAGCAGGACCGCGCCCGCAAGGGGAATGTGCACGGCGATCAGGTAGCTCATGGCGCTGCGAATGTTTTCGTAGATCCGCCGGCCCATGCGGATGGCCATCACGAGGCTGCCGAAGTCATCATTGACCAGCACCAGTGCCGCAGCCTCGCGCGCCACGTCCGTTCCGCGGCTGCCCATGGCAATGCCGATGTCCGCCGCCTTTAGCGCCGGGGCGTCATTGACGCCATCGCCGGTCATCGCGACCACCGCGCCGTCGGCGCGCAGCGCGCGGACCAGTCTTAATTTCTCAGCCGGCGGAACCCGCGCATACAAGTTCACGACCGCGGCCCGCTCACGCAGTGCAGCCTCGTTCATGGATGCGAGTTCCCGCCCCGTCAGCAGACCATGCGAGTCGTCGAGGCCGACCGCCTGCGCGACCGCGCGCGCTGTGCCCGGATGATCGCCGGTGATCATCACGACGCGAATACCGGCGCGGTGGCAATCCGCGAGCGCCGCGGGCACCGACTCTCGTACCGGATCGCGCAGACCGATCAGTCCCAGGAAGCCAAAAGGCAGTTCCGACGGCGTGGCGGGCGGCGTTCCATCCGGGAGTTCGGCGTGCGCGACCGCCAGCACCCGCAGGCCGTCGTGCGCAATCTGCCCGACTCGCTCGAGCAGGCAGCTGATTTCCCCAGCCTCCAGGCGACAGAGGCCGGCGATCGCCTCCGGCGCTCCCTTGGTGGCGACCAGCAAACGATCCGACGCATCGTCTTTCCAGACATGGGTCACGGCGAGCAGTTCCGGTGTGAGCTCGTACTCATGCACCAGCGTCATGCGGCCGAGGCTTTGCGCCTCCTGCGGAGCGTGCTGCTGCGCAGCCGCGGCGATTGCCCGTTCCATCGGGTCGAATGCGCGGATCTCGCAGGCTGCGAGCGCCGATCCGAGCAAGGCGCGCATGGCCGGATCGAGCGCGCTCTGCGTGTCATCGAGGACCCACTGCGTGGCGCCATCGTCGAGCACGGACACGACCATGCGGTTTTCGGTCAGCGTGCCAGTCTTGTCGACTGCGAGCACGGTTGCCGCGCCGAGCGCCTCGATGGCGGGCATGCTGCGCGTCAGCACACCCTGCCGGGAGAGCCGCCAGGCCCCCAGTGCAAGAAACACCGTCAACACGACGGCGAACTCCTCCGGGAGAACGCTCATCGCGAGCGTGATGCCGACCAGCGCCCCCTCGACCCAGCCGCCGCGCAACGCCGCATAGAGAAGCAGGACCGCAATGCAGAGCGCGATGCCGAGCGCCGCGAACCAAAGCACGATGCGTCGCGTCTCGCGGTACAGCAGCGTCTGCTCCGGCTTCAGCGTGGCGAGGGCGTGCCCGATCCGGCCCAACTCCGTGGCGGTGCCGATTGCGGTGATTTCGACGGTGGCATGTCCGCGCACCACGAGGCTTCCGGAGTACACGCGAGCTTCCGCAGGCGCCTGCGCGACTCCGGCATCAGGCGGCGCTGCATGCTTTGCCGCGGGAAGGGATTCGCCAGTCAGCAGGGACTCATCGATCTCGAGATCGATCGATTCCAGCAGGACGCCGTCCGCCGGCACCCGATCTCCTTCGCCCAGTAACACGATGTCGCCCCGCACGACCTCGCGCCCGGCGATGCGCCGCAGTTCGCCATCGCGCAATACGGCGGCGCGGGGACTCGACAGATCGCGAAGTGCCTCGAGTGCGCGTTCTGCGCGGCGTTCCTGCGAGGCCGATATGCCGACGACTGCCAGCAGCGAGGTGGCGAGAACCAGCGCTTCGCGCAATTCGCCGAGCAGCAGGTACAGGGCGACGGCTACACACAACAGCAGGAACATGGGTTCCGCCACGACGCGCAGCAGCACGTCAAACAGGCGGCGCCCTTGCGCGACGGGGAGCTCGTTCGGGCCGTCGGCCCGGAGCCGGTCGGCGGCCATTGCGCTGGTCAGGCCGGTGCGGCTTTGCATCGTACCTCAGTCCAGGTAGCGCTCGATTTTCCGGAACAGGTCGGCGCGGTCCACCAGGTCGGTCAGCCAGTCGAGTTGGTCGGTTTCGAGCATCAGCACCGGCGACAGCTCGTAGCGCTTGAACCAGTCCTCGTAGAGTCGGTTGAGCCGGCTGAGGTAGTTCACGGGAATTTCCCGCTCCATCGCGCGGCCGCGGAGCGCGATGCGCTTTCTAAGCGTCCGCACCGGGCAGGAGAGCTGGATCATCAGATCCGGTGGTTTCAGCGCCGAGCAGATGGACTGGTAGAGCTGGTGGTAGGTCTTCCAGTCACGTGCGTCGATGAAGCGCTGCTTGTGGAGATTGCGCGCGAAAATCTCGGCGTCCTCGTAGATCGTACGGTCCTGCACCACCGTGCCGGGCTCATCCTGCAACTCGAGCTGCAGGCGGAACTTGTGCGCCAGGAAATAGAGCTGCGAGCGGAACCCCCAGGTCTTCATGTCGCGGTAGAAGTCCGCGAGATAGGGATTCTGGTCGTTGGGCTCGTAGAACGGCTTGATGCCGTAGCGGCGGCACAGGAATCTGGTCAGCTCGGTCTTGCCGGCGCCGATGTTGCCGGCGATCGCGATGAAGCGCTTTCCTGCGACTGGCGCGGCGCACACCCTGGAATCAGATCCAATAGACGAAGATGAACAGCCCCAGCCACACCACGTCGACGAAATGCCAGTACCAGGCAACCGCCTCGAACGCGAAGTGCTGATGCGGCGTGAAGTGGCCCTTAATGCACCGCAGCCAGATTACCAACAGCATGATCGCGCCGACCAGCACGTGCAGTCCGTGAAAACCGGTCAGCATGAAGAAGGTCGAGCCGTAGATGCCGGTGCCGAGTTGCAGCCCGAGCTCGTGGTAGGCATGGCCATATTCGGCGACCTGGACGCCGAGGAAGATGAAGCCGAGCACGAAGGTCAGCGCAAGGAAGATCTTTAATATGCCGCGGTGCGCGCTCTTCATCGCGTGGTGCGCGATCGTGAGCGTGAGGCCGGAGGTCAGCAACAGCGCGGTATTCAGCGCCGGCAGGCCGAAGGCAGGGATGATCTCGTAACTGCCGTCATCGCGCGGCCCAAGCACGCCCGGCCCGTTGCTTGGCCAGCCGGCCTCGAAACCGGGCCACAACAGGCTGGTGACGGCCTTGGCGCCTTCGCCGCCGAGCCACGGCACCGAAAGCTGCCGCGCATAGAACAGCGCGCCGAAGAACGCGGCGAAGAACATCACTTCCGAGAAAATGAACCACATCATGCCCATGCGGAATGAGCGGCCCACCTGCTCGTTGTAGAGCCCGGCCTGGTTCTCGCGGATCACTACGCCGAACCACAGGAACAAGAGCGTGATCAGCAACGCGAATCCCGCGCTGAGCACCCAAGGTCCGGACTGGAGGCCATTGAGTGTCGCCGCTGCACCCGCCATCAGCGTGAACAGCGAGGCGGAGCCGAAGAATGGCAATCGGCTACCGTGCGGGAAGTAGTACTGGCCAGCGTCCGGTGCGTTTTCGGGGTGTGCCATCATGATCTCTCGACGTCGTAGAACGCGTACGAGAGGGTGAGGCGGTCGATGCCGGGCGGAAGTTCCCGGTCGACGACAAATCGCACGACCATCTCCCGTTCCTCGTCGCGTGCGAAATGCTGTGGCGTGAAGCAGAAACATTCGGTCTTCTGGAAGTAGCGGGCCGCGCGCGACGGAGCGACGGACGGCACAGCCTGACCGGTGATCTCGCGACCGGAAAGGTTCTTGGCGCGGTAGTGCGTCTCATACAGCCGCCCCGGCTGCACTTCCATGGTCGCGGCGACCGGCATGAATTCCCACTTACCGCCGGCCGGCACCGAAGCCGTGAACTCAACCGTGATGGTGCGCATATCCACGGGCGCCGTGGTATCCACCGTGGCGGCCTGACTCAGGCGCTCACGCGAGCCGATGCCGGTGACTTCGCAGAACACGTCATAGAGCGGCACCAATGCGAAGCCAAATGCGAAGCTGCCGGCAACCATCAGCAACAGCCGCGCTGTCAGGCTGCGATTCGACTGGCGTACGGGCTCGTTCATGTGCCGCTCTCCAGCACGCGCAGCAGCACAAACGTGAGGTACACGGCGAGCGACGTCACGCCGAGCGCGATCGCGAGCCGCAGATTGCGTGCCGGCTGGTTCACTTGAGTTCCGGCGCCTTTTCGAAGGTGTGATAGGGCGCCGGTGACGGCACGGTCCACTCGAGGCCGTGCTGGTAATCCCAGACGCCAGCCGTCGCGCGTTCACCGCCGCGCGCACACTTGACGATCAGCCACACGAACAGCAGCTGCGACAGGCCGAAACCGAACGCGCCGATCGAGGAGATCATGTTCCAGTCGGTGAACTGCACTGCATAGTCCGGGATCCGGCGCGGCATGCCGGCGAGCCCCAGGAAATGCTGCGGGAAGAACAGCACGTTGACGAAGATCGCGGTCAGCCAGAAGTGCCACTTCGCGAGCGCCATGTCGTACATGTGGCCAGTCCATTTCGGCAGCCAGTAGTAAACCGCGGCCATGATGCCGAACACCGCGCCCGGCACCAGCACGTAGTGGAAATGCGCGACCACGAAATAAGTGTCGTGATACTGGAAGTCAGCCGGCACGATTGCAAGCATCAGGCCGGAGAAACCGCCGATCGTGAACAGGAACAGGAACGCGAGCGCAAACAACATCGGCGGTTCGAAGCTGATCGAGCCGCGCCACATCGTGGCGGTCCAGTTGAAGATCTTCACGCCGGTCGGGATCGCGATCAGCATCGTGGAGAGCGTGAAGAACAGCTGCCCCGCGAGCGGCATGCCGACCGTGAACATGTGGTGCGCCCAGACGATGAACGACAGGAAGGCTATTGATGCGATCGCGTAGACCATCGCCTCATAGCCGAAGATCGGCTTTCTCGAGAACGTCGGGATGATCTCCGACACGATCCCGAAGGCCGGCAGGATCATGATGTAGACCTCGGGGTGCCCGAAGAACCAGAACACGTGCTGGAACAACACCGGGTCTCCGCCGCCTGCCGCATTGAAGAAACTGGTGTGGAAGTAATAGTCAGTCAGCAGCATCGTGACGCCGCCGGCGAATACCGGCATCACGGCGATCAGGAGATACGCGGTGATCAGCCAGGACCAGGAAAAGAGCGGCATCTTCAAAAGCGTCATGCCCGGCGCGCGCATGTTGACGACGGTGACGATCACATTGATCGCGCCCATGATCGAGGAGGCACCCATCAGGTGGATCGCGAAGATCGCCATCGGGAAGGCCTGGCCCGACTGCAGTACCAGCGGCGGATAGAGCGTCCAGCCTGCGGCCGGTGCGCCGCCCGGCACCAGGAAGGTCGACAGCAGCAGCAGGAACGCGAAGGCCAGCAGCCAGAAGCTGAACAGGTTCATGCGTGGCAGCGCCATGTCGGCAGCGCCGATCTGCAGCGGGATCATCCAGTTCGCGAGGCCAACGGTCGCTGGCATCACGGCGCCGAACACCATAACCAGCGCGTGCATCGTCGTCAGCTGGTTGTAGAACGCGGGATCGACCAGTTGCAGGCCCGGTTGGAACAGCTCGGTGCGGATCCCGAGCGCCATCACGCCGCCGAGCAGAAACATCACGAGCGAGAACACCAGGTACATCGTGCCGATGTCCTTGTGATTCGTGGTCGTGAGCCAGCGCATGATGCCGTGCGGCGGTCCGTGCCCGTGATCAGCCATCTGCATCACTCCGTGACAGCGACTGCGATACTGGTCGCAGCCGTCTTCTGTTGTTCAAGCCACGCATCGAATTCCGCCTTCGGCTTCGCAACCACGACGATCGGCATGAAGCCGTGGTCGGCGCCGCACAGTTCCGCGCACTGGCCGCGGTAAGTGCCGGGCTTGTCCTCGTCCACCGAAATCCACATCTCATTGATGAAGCCGGGGATCGCATCGCGCTTCATGCCGAAATCCGGCACCCACCAGGCGTGGATTACGTCATGGGCGGTCAGCAGCAGGCGGATCTTGGTGCCGGTCGGTATGACCAGCGGGTTGTCAACTTCACGCAGGTAGTTTTCGACCGTGGCCGGATCGATGCCGGAGCCTTTCTGGCGCGCCGCGTCACTGGTGCGGGCGAGCCGGCTGAAGAACGACACGCCGTGGCCGAGGTATTCGTAATTCCACTGCCACTGGTAGCCGGTCACCTTGACCGTGAGTCCGGAGTTCGAAGTGTCCTCGATCTTGATGAGTTTCTCGACCGAAGGAATCGCCATGCCGATCAGGATCAGGGTCGGGATGATGGTCCAGGCGGCCTCGAGCCGCGCGTTGTGCAGGAGTTTCTGATCGGCGACCGCGCCCCGGGACTTCCGGAAGCGGATCATCGCAACGATCATTGCGCCGAACGTGACGACGGCGATGATCACGCAGATCCACAACATGATCATGTGCATGCTGTAGATCTCGCGCGACAGTTCGCTGACGCCGATCGGCATGTTCAGCAGGCCCCAGTCCGACCGGGCGGGAAGTGCGGTAAGAATCGCGATGGCACCGGCGACGGCCGGCAGCTTCAACTTCCGTTTGGCGATGGACACCGGGGCTCCCAGAAAAGGCCCGCGGGGAGCGGGCGAACGGCCCGCGCATCGTAAGGGACGGCATGGCGTGCCGCAACCCGAATTTTCCCTTTTAATCCATAGAGATGCGAGCGCTCCAGGTTCCTTCATCGGGCCCGTAGCGAGGGCGCCCCGGAAAGCGCCGCGGCGATTCTGTCGAGGTCCGGTTGCGGCATGAAGGGCACGATGCCGAGACAGGGCGCGGTGATCCGGGCGGCGAGCGTTGCAATATTGGCTGCACGCCGCGCAAACGCCGGATCGATGCTGTTGCCGATCCAGCCGGCGAGCGCGAGACCGCGTGCCGCAATCGCTTCCGCCGTCAGCAGGGCGTGATTGAGGCAGCCGAGCCGCAGGCCGACGACCAGCAGCACTTCCATGCCAAGCAAAGCAGGCAGCTCCGCGAATGATCGTTGCGCGTCGAGCGGCACCAGGAATCCACCGGCGCCTTCAGCGAGCACGATTTCGGCGGATTCGGCGAGCCGCGCATGCGCCGCGACGATTCGATCGGTATCGATCGACTGGCCCGCCTCGGCGGCCGCGATGTGCGGTGCGATCGCGGGTTCGAACAACCACGGGTTCACGGTTGCATACGAATGCCGGACGCTTGATTCCGCCTGCAACAGCAGGGCGTCTTCGTTCGCCGGGCCTTCGGGTCCTGCGACGGCGCCGGCCGCGACCGGCTTCATGCCGGCAACCGCGACACCCGCCTCACGCAGGCGACGCAACAACGCGGCAGTCACGAGCGTCTTGCCGACGCCGGTGTCGGTTCCGGTCACGAAGAACGAACGCGTCATCGCGAATCCGGTCCGCGGCGGCGCAGCGACGAGACCGGAAATGAAA
>JANNTO010000062.1:0-4727 GCA_031403675.1 Gammaproteobacteria bacterium
TTTGTAGTCGTCGCGCGCGATCTGCTCGCCGACTTCGCTGTCACCCTCGACCAGCGCGATGACCGCCTTTTGCAGCTGCTGCTCGACAAAGCCGCCCATCTGCATGACGCGCGTGCGGATGCGCTCCATGTCTTCATTGAAGCGCCGCGATATGTGCTGGCCGAGGTCCGCCGGTTCCATGCCCCGTACTCCCGATCGGCCATGCCGATTCTGATCCATCATATCGCAGCGCTTCGGCGATCAGAACTTGTAGTTCAGATCGAGTTGCAGGCGCTTGTAGTCCACTTCGGAGGCCGTATCGTAGTCGCGGTCGTTGAGGAAGTACGTGGCTTTCATCGTCATGTTCTTGACCGGCGCCCAGGAGCCCTGCACCACATAGCCCCTGCCCTGCGTCTTGCCGTCGGCGAAATCCGAGTCCACGAAGGCGGCCATTTGTGCGTCGCGCTCCAGGTCCTGGTACATCGCGCCGAATTCCCAGGTGTGCGGGTCCGCGGCCTTGCCGAGCAGGAAGCCCAGGTTGTAGCCGGTGTTCAGGTCGCTCGGGTCCATGTTCTCCAGATAGCCGCCGAACAGCGTGAGCGGCATCGCGCCCACCCTGCCGGCCCACTGCGCATCGGCAATGACGATGTCGTAATCGTTCGTATAGCACCGAACCGGGCCGGTCGGGCTGGGGACGCAGGCTGCGCTGGCGGTGTAGGTGCTGTTGCCGGCAGGGGTGCCGGAGAAGACCAGGGCCGGCTGGTTCTGGATCGCGCCGTAGTCCCAATAGCCTGCGGCGAGCGTCAGACCGCTCCCGAAGGCATAGCCCACTTGTGCGCCGAGGACATTGGAGTCGGCAGCTGTCGACTGCTCCTCAAGCCAGTAGCCCCAGGCTTTGGCGAACGGACCGGTCTTGCGGCCGTACTGGAAGGAAACGCCCTCGGGATTGACGTCGCCGTCGAAGAACAGGCTGTTACCGGCCCTGAACCACGGGTACTTCTGCTTGCCGAGGGTCACCAGCATGCCGTCACGCGGCCGCCAGTCGACGTAGGCGAGATCCAGGCCGATTTCCTCGTGCTGGCCGGCCGCGTCAAGCGTCGAATTGGTGGAACGCGCATCGCGGCCTTCACCCGTGGCGACCTCGATTCCGACCAGGAGGGACGGACTGACCTTTGCTTCCAGGCCAAATCGCACCCGTAGCCGATCACGTACGCGATCCGAGGCAACACCCTCAACGTCGAACGATTCGTTCCGATAGCGCAAGTCGCCCTTCCACTTGATGTTACGGGCCCAATCCATCGCGGTCGAGGACGCCAGCCCCTGCGCCAGCTGATCCGATTGCTTGTCATTTGACTCCTCGACCGCCGTAACGCGCGACTCGAGTACCGCAACCGCCTGCGGTGCCTGTCCCGGTGACGCTGCGTTCAATTTTTCCAGCTGTTCGATGCGGGCCAGCAGCATGGGCACCATGGCAACCTGCCGCTTCAGCTCCTCGATTTCAGCGCGCTCCTGATCCGTGGCTGCGAGCGCGAGGCCCGGAGCAGACAGGACCAGACCCAGGGCGCTTACGGTGATGATGTTGCGCATAAATTGATTTCCAGTGCCTTTATGTCGATGTACCGGTTGCATTCTCAAACACCCTTCAAGGTGGCCAACGCGACCGCATCCTTGCGGACCCTGTCACGCTCCGGCTTCGGCGCTGGAACCAGGCCCTTGTCGGTCAGGTAGCCCTCGTCGCCAAACGCCTTCTCGCTGGTGAATTCGGCGATGAATTCCTTCATGCCGGGTATCACGCCGACATGCGCCTTCTTGGCGTAGACATACAGCGCGCGCGAAATCGGGTACTTGCCGGACGAGATGGTTTCGAACTCGGGCACCACACCCTCGATCAGCGAGCCATGCAGCGAGTTCAGGTTCTCTTCGAGGAAGCTGTAGCCGAAGATGCCGATCGCGCTCGGATTCGCGGCCAGCTTCTGGACGATCAGGTTGTCGTTCTCGCCGGCTTCGATGAATACGCCGTCTTCGCGGATCGTCGTGCAGACGCGCTTGTAGCGCCTCTCATCGACGTCCTTCAGCGACTTGAGCCAGGCATAGGTGCTGCAGCCCGGTTCCATGACCTGCTCCAGGAAGGAATCCCGGGTGCCGGAAGTCGGCGGTGGCCCAAGCACTTCAATGCGCACGGCCGGCAGCGCCGGATTGACTTCCTTCCAGGACTTGTACGGATTCGCAATCAGCTGCGTGGGCACCGCCGGATCCGGAATCTGCTTGGCCAATGCCAGGTAAATATCTTTGCGCGTCAGCTTGTAGACCGGCGAGGCCTTGGCATTCGCCAGCACGATGCCGTCGAATCCGATCTTGATTTCGACCACGTCGTTGACACCGTTCTTCTTGCAGTCGGCCAGTTCCGAGGCCTTGATGCGCCGCGACGCATTGGTGACATCCGGGTGCTGGACGCCGACGCCGGCGCAGAACAGCTTCATGCCGCCGCCGGTGCCCGTGCTCTCGACCTTTGGGGTCTTGAACTGGCTCGAGCGGCCGAACTGTTCCGCCACCGTTGAGGTAAATGGGAACACCGTCGAGGAACCGACGATGCTGATGTAGTCGCGCGCAGACTGCGCGAGGGCAGCCGGTGCAACCAGAATCGCCGCCAATCCCGCAATCAAAACTTTGCTGTACACGATATTACCTCCAGTGCTGGCCATCAGGCGGGATTCGCCGATTCATTTCCGGCGGTCCCTGCGTCGGGCAGTACTGTAGAGGGCGTGTGTTACAGAATTGCGTCAGCCGCTGGCGCGGCCTGGCACGCTCTCAATGGAGGCCAATCGCCGCGGCGGGAAATGCGCGGTAAAGTTCGATCCGCGGCCTTCCTCGCTCGTGATCTCAAGCCGGCCGCCATGCCGCTGCAGGCCATGCTTGACGATCGAAAGCCCAAGCCCGGATCCGCCGCTGGTGCGCGCCCGCGCCCGATCCACACGATAGAAGCGCTCGGTCAGCCGCGGGAGATGCAGGGCGGCGATCCCTATGCCGGTGTCGATGATCGACAGGTGCGCCCCGGCATCGTCGCAGGTCCAGCGCACGGTGACGGTGCCGTCCGCAGGCGTGTATTTGACCGCATTCAAGATCAGGTTCGAGGCAATCGAATGAAATTCCCTTTCGCTGCCGAGCAGGCCCCTGCCGGGCGCAATATCGAGCGCGATCCGGGGCAGTGCCTGCATCGTCGCGCGAGCCTCGCGTACGATGCGCTCCAGCAGTGCAGAAACGTCTACCTGCAGCATCGGCGCCTCGTCGGCATTCGATTCCAGGCGCGACAGTTCCAGCAGGTCATCAACGATTTCCCGCATGCGAACCGCCTGGTGGCGCATGTCCGCAATCGGCTCCCGCCATTCCGGGCCAAGACGGGACTCGTCGCCAAGTGCGTCGAGATAGCCCGTGATCACGGTGAGCGGTGAACGCAATTCGTGCGATGCATTGGCGACAAAGTCCTTGCGCATCTGTTCGAGCCGCGCTTCGCGCGTGACATCGCGTACCAGCAACAGCAGCTGCCCGCCGGCGGGAATCATGATCAGGGCCAGCGTGCGCTCGCCGCCCTGCATCGTGACCGTGACACCGGCACCAGCGCCGTGACCGTGCAGGTAACTTGAGAACTCCGGCTGCCGGATCAGGTTTTCGATCGGCATGCCAAGATCCGCCTTGCGCTGCAAGCCAAGAAGTTGCGCCGCCGCCCGGTTGAACCACAGGATTTCGCGGCCCGGCGACAACAGCACGACGCCGTCCGGCAATGCTGCACTCAGCCGGCGAAATTCACGGAACAACTGCGTGACGCGGCGCTTGTGGAACTGCTTGCGCCGATAAATCCGGCCGATCAGCGCAATCGCGTCACCCCAGACGCCGCCGATATCCGGCGGGTCCTCGTGTGAGCGATGACGCAACCAGCGCTGCAGCCTGAACAGATTGACGAACTGCCAGGCCAGCGTGCCGCTGAGCACCACCGTCAACCACAGGGCGACATGGCCGAAGATCAGGCCGAGCGTGACCGCGGCGGCAATCGCCGCGGCAAGACGCGCGAGCGCAAATGTCCAGGCCGGTGACAAAACTCAAGCTTCCTGAGCGGAAAACCGGTAACCCGATCCACGCACGGTCTGCACGAGGCGGTCGTGGCCGCTGGTCTCCAGCGCCTTGCGCAGCCGGCGGATGTGCACGTCGACCGTACGCTCCTCCACGTACACATTGCCGCCCCAGACCCGGTCCAGCAACTGGCTGCGTGAATAGACGCGATCCGGGTGGGTCATCAGGAACGCCAGCAACCGATACTCGGTCGGACCGAGCCTGATCGTGCGGTCGCCTGCGAGCACCCGGTGACCGGCCTGATCGAGTGTCAGACCGTCCACCGCGATGCGCTCCTCGGCGCCAGCCGGGGCACTCCGCCTCAATACGGCCTGAATCCGCGCGAGCAGCTCGCGTGCGGAAAATGGCTTGGTGACGTAGTCGTCGGCCCCGCCCTCGAGACCCGTGACCTTGTCCGTCTCTGCGGCGCGCGCGGTCAGCATCATGATCGGAATGTCCCGCGTATTGGCGTCCCGGCGCAGCTGACGTGTCAGCTCGAGACCGCTCATATCGGGCAGCATCCAGTCCACCAGCATCAGGTCGGGGCGGCGGTCGCCGATGCTGGCGCGGGCTGCCTGGCAGTTCTCGGCAACCGCAACCTGAAAGCCCGCGCGCCGCAGCCCGAATGCAATCAGGTCACGGAT
>JANNTO010000063.1:0-2820 GCA_031403675.1 Gammaproteobacteria bacterium
AGTATGACTGCCTCGCGCAGACTCCGGCCTTCTTGAGTGGGTTGAAGAGAGTCATTCAGGGCACTGGTACACACACGGTCGCCTTAATGTGTGCCGAAAAAGACCCTTTGTCCTGTCATAGGACGATTCTGGTGTACAGGCTGACCGGCGACAATTAGAAATGCCGGTCAACGACAATTAGAACTGCCGGTTGAAGAACCTCATCAGAGGTCTGGTTTACGCTGCCCCATCAGCAAGGGGGTGGCGTGGTTACAGACGAACAGGTGAAGTTACTCATGTCATTGTTAAACCAGGGGATCGTGCAGGTGACTGCAGCGGCAAAAGCCGGGATGAGCGAGCGGACGGCACGTAAATACGTGCGGTCCGGTGCGACACCGTCGGCGACAAAGGCACCGCACACGTGGCGCACGCGATCGGATCCGTTTGCTGAAGTGTGGCCGGAGATCGAGGCGTTGTTGAAGCAGGACGCCGGTCTGCAGGCGAAGACCGTGTGGGAAGAACTGAACCGGCGCCATGCCGGACGCTACAGTGCCGGGCAGCTGCGCACGCTGCAGCGGCGGTTCCTGGACTGGCGGATAAAGGCTGGACCGGATCGCGAGGTGTTCTTCCCGCAGACACACGTGCCGGGCGAACAAGGCCAATCGGATTTTACGGATATGCGCGAGCTCGAAGTGGTCATCGCCGGCGAGCCGTTCATGCACTTGCTGTATCACTTCGTGCTGACTTACTCGAACTGGGAGTCGGTGTCGATCTGCCCGAGCGAGAGTTTTGAGGCCTTGAGCGCCGGTATGCAGACGGCGTTTTGGCGGCTGGGCGGCGTGCCGATCGAGCATCGCACCGACAATTTGTCGGCGGCGACCCACGAACTGGCAGAGAGCCGCGGCCGGGACTTCACCGCGCGGTACCGCGAGCTGATCGATCACTATGGACTGCGCGCGTCGCGCAACTTCCCCGGTAACGCGCACGAGAACGGCGACGTGGAGTCCGCGAACGGCCGGCTGAAGAACACGATCGACCAACGACTGCGACTGCGCGGATCGCGAGCGTTCACTTCGCGAGAAGCGTACGAAGGCTTCCTCGATGGCTGCGTGCAGACTCGTAATGCAACCCGCTCCACACGGATCGAAGAGGAACGGCTACATCTGCGAGCGCTGCCGGCGCGTCCGTTGCCGGCGTATCGAGAGTCGTACGCGACGGTGTCGCGCGCGAGCGCGGTACGCGTACTGAAGTACTCCTACTCGGTGTCCTCGCGCTTGATCGGGCACCGACTGCGCGTGCGGTTACACGCCGACATCGTGGAACTGCATCATCGCGGTGAGCGCGTGGCGAAGATGGATCGGATCGTCGGCGGTGGCAAACACAAGATCGACTATCGGCATATTATCCACACGCTGGTGCGCAAGCCCGGCGCGTTCCGTCGCTACGTGTTCCGGGAAGCCTTGTTCCCCACCCTGGAGTTCCGTCGCGCCTACGATGCGCTGTTAGTCGTAGGAGCTGACCAGGCGGATATGGAGTACGTGCGGATCTTGCATCTGGCGGCAAGCGACGGCGAAGAATGTGTGCGCAGCGTACTGGCGATGCTACTGGCCACAGGTACAAATCCAACGTATGAGGCAGTCCGCGCGGAGGTCCGCGGCGAGCGCGTACCGCCAGGCATCCCGTATCTGAACATTACGGCGCCCGATCTGAACATTTACGATCGGCTCCTGGGCGCTAACACTGCGGCGGCGCGCGTATGAGCGCCGCGACGATCGCCCGCGATGAAACACTGGAGTTGCGCCTGAAGGCGCTGCACCTGCCATCGTTCCACGAACAATACATCGAGCTTGCCGAGCGTGCGGCAGCCGACGGCTGGGGCTACGTGCGTTACCTTGCTGAACTGGTTACTCAAGAGGCTGATGATCGCGCGGATCGGCGCATCACGCGGTTACTGCACGAGGCCAAGTTGCCGCGCGACAAGTCGGTCGCCACGTTGGATCTGAACCGATACGCCGCGCCGCTTCGCGGCCAGATCCGTGAGCTGCTACGCGGCGAGTTCCTCGCCGGCGCCACCAACGTCTGCCTGATCGGCCGCCCCGGAACCGGCAAATCCCACGTGATGGCAGCACTGGCCCGCGCTTTGGTCGAGGCGGGACACCCGGTACTGTTTACTCCGGTAGTGCAACTCGTCGAGCGGCTGCTCGATGCGAAGAAAAACCTGAGGCTCGCCCGCGAGTTGAAGCGCCTGGACAATTTTGACTGCATCGCACTCGACGACATCGGCTACGTCCAGCATGACCGCGCCGAGATGGAAGTCCTGTTCGCGCTGCTGGCCGAGCGATATGAACGCAAGAGCGTGATGATCACCTCGAACCTGGTGTTCTCGAAGTGGGACCAAATCTTTAAAGATCCTATGACAACCGCCGCGGCGATCGATCGGGTCGTACATCACGCAGTTGTACTCGAGTTCACCGGTCCCAGCGTTCGAGCCGAAGTCGCCGAGGAACGGGCACGTGCAGCAATGACCAAACGCGCTCCGGCGGCATCGGCGGATGCTTGATCAATCAGCAACTAACAAAATCTCAGATCCGGAGCTTCTGGCGCCCTTGGCGTCAGACTGCGTGATGGTGGACCAATGATGAAGGCTCAGAACCGGCAAGAATAGATGTCGTCAGCGGAAGAAGTAGTTGACGCCGGCCAGAAGGACGCCAAGGTCGCGATCAGCATGGACGGCAAGGGCCGCTGGATCGACAACGTGTTCATCGAGCGGCTGTGGCGCAGCGTCAAGTACGAGGAGGTCTACCTGCACGCCTACACCAGCGGGACCGAGGCCCGGACGGC
>JANNTO010000064.1:0-2017 GCA_031403675.1 Gammaproteobacteria bacterium
GCGAACAGAGGAATCAGGCCGACCATCGAACGGACCTTCATATGTGTGGTTGCCCCATTCGGCAGGTGCAGCACGTCGTAGAAGAAGCCGTCCTCGCGATCCCACAACTCGATCTTCTCGCCACCGATGTTGTTCATGGCGCGGCAGATGTAGACGAAGTGTTCGAAAAATTTGCTGGCCACGTCTTCGTAGGCCCGATTGTCTCGGGCGAGCTCCAGCGCGATCGTCAGCATGTTGAGGCAGTACATGCCCATCCAACTGGTGGCATCCGATTGTTCAATGTGGCCACCGGTCGGCAGCGGCGCACTACGATCGAACACCCCGATGTTGTCGAGGCCGAGAAAACCACCTTGGAAGATGTTCTTCCCCTCGGCGTCTTTCCGGTTCACCCACCAGGTAAAGTTCAACAGCAGTTTGTGGAAGACGCGCTCCAAGAACCGGCGATCGCCGACGCCGTTCCGCTTTTTGTCGATCTTGTAGATACGCCAGGCCGCCCAGGCATGGACCGGCGGGTTCACGTCGCCGAACGCCCATTCGTAGGCTGGGATCTGTCCGTTGGGATGCATGTACCATTCACGCAGCATCAGAACGAGCTGATCCTTGGCAAACGTCGGGTCGACGAGCGCGAGTGGGATACAGTGGAACGCAAGATCCCAGGCAGCGTACCAGGGGTACTCCCACTTGTCAGGCATCGAGATGACATCGGCGTTATAGAGGTGCGTCCAGTCCGAATTGCGGCCGTGCAGGCGTTCACGCGGTGGCTCCGGCATGCTCGGATCGCCTTTGAGCCATCGATTTACATCAAAGTGATAGAACTGTTTGCTCCAGAGCAGTCCGGCAAAGGCTTGCCGCTGCACACGGCGCGCATCTTCCGACAGATTGCTCGGCGCAAGGCTGTCATAGAACTCGTTCGCTTCCTGGAGGCGTGTCGTGAAAACGGTGTCGAAGTCCTGGTTTGCGAAACCCGAGCTCTGCTCTTCGTTGGTAAATCGCAAGCGGATGGTCTTTGTCGCGCCGGGCGCGAGCGTGAGCACATACTGGGCCGCGGCTTTGGTGCCCAGATGATCCGGATTGACCGCTTCCTTCTCGCCCTGCACGACATAATCGTGAAAGCTATCCTTCACATACCGGGCGCCTTCTTGATCGCCATAGAGACGGCGGGTGTTGGTTTCATTTTCCGTGAAGAGCAGGGTCGGTTCGCCCTCGCAGAGTAGCCGGCGCAGGCCATAGTACTCGTGCTGGGTCTCGATGACGCTCATCCGGTCGATCGACTCTCCCTGCTTGAAACGGGGGCGCCGGATGTCCGATCCCCAGGACCATGTGTTGCGATACCAGATCGTCGGTAGCAGCGTAAGTTCAGCCTGCTCGGAGTCACGATTCACGACCTGGATACGGATGCACAGATCTTCCGGCGTCGCCTTGGCATACTCCACAAATACGTCGAAGTAGCGATTCTCGTCGAACACGCCGCTGTCGATCAATTCAAACTCAGGATCATGGCGCCCTCGACGGCGGTTCTCCTCGACCAGCCGGGTATAGGGGAACGATGCTTGCGGGTACTTGTAGAGGTATTTCATGTAGGAATGCGTCGGCGTCGAATCGAGATAGAAGTAGCACTCCTTCACGTCCTCGCCGTGATTGCCTTCGTTGCCGGTGAGCCCGAAGACTCGTTCTTTCAAAATCGAATCGCGTCCGTTCCACAAGGCCACGGCGAAGCAGATCAGCTGGTGGCGATCGCAGATGCCGGCGAGGCCGTCCTCGTTCCAGCGATAGGCCTTGGAGCGAGCGTGGTCGTGGGGCAGGTAGTCCCAGGCCGTCCCGCCGGCCGAGTAGTCCTCGCGCACGGTGCCCCAGGCGCGCTCGGCGAGGTAGGGACCCCAGCGCTTCCAGTGCTCCTGGTGCGAGCGGGCTTGTTCGAGGCGCTGATCTTCTGCTGTCCGCGGCGGCTTGGCCATGACGCTCCCTGGGGATGCCTTCGGGGCTCGAGGTGTTTCGCGCTATCCTACCAAATCTCATG
>JANNTO010000065.1:0-8255 GCA_031403675.1 Gammaproteobacteria bacterium
GCTACTAAACTGGGAGCGCAGCGTTCGAGGTTCCAAAATTATGCCAAGAAAGTACTGCTGCATATTGCGCGGTTCCACATACAACAAGTGAAACTTCGCCCTTGCCCACAGCACGGTGTTAGCTGCAATCAGCCAGAAAGCGACCAATCCAAACACGAAGCCGATGCGCCCGCGCATCACGGTGCACCGGTCACGGGGAATCCGCCCGGGTTTTTGCATGCCAATTTGGCAAGATCTCGAATGGCATCAACAGCGGCATTGAGGTCTTCGTCTCCTCTATCCTTATCGTCGAAATTGAAGGTGTCAGATATCCCAATTAACTCGCTCTGGCCCGACGTGTTTTCGCGAAAAGTCCCTGTTGCACTTCCAAGCACACCGTCAACTAGGGAAGCTCTGCACAGCCGGGCGTGCGAGCAGAAGTTGAAACAAATGCGATGACAAAAGTCATATCAAAGTGCGCGGCGCCGGGCTTTGAAGCCCGCTTTGGCCTAATTGCTGGTTTTTTGTTGCCCGGCTCACAATCACAAGGCGCAACTCCAGTGTGGCGGCAACAATCGTCGCCGCAGCAGATACAGATTCGCCAGTGCGAAAGCGGTGTACAGCCGCGCGGTATTCTTCGCCAACCCGCGGTAGCGAACCTTGGTAAAGCCCCACAAACGCTTGACCACGTGAAAGGCGTGCTCCACACGGGCCCGGGCCGCGGAACGACGACGGTTGATGAACCGCTGATAGTCGTTCAGCGGCTTGCGCGTCGGGCGCCGATTGATGCGGTAGCGAATGCCTGCGGCCTGGGCGCTCTGCCGATGCGACTCATTCCAGTAGGCCTGATCGCCGAATACCGCGCGCTCCTCGCCGTGCAGGAGTTTGGATATCTGCGTGCTGTCGTGCACGTTCGCCGCGGTAGTGCTCAGGCTGTGGACGATGCCGCGCCGGTCCGTGCCGACGTGCGCCTTCATGCCAAAGTGCCAGTCCTTGCCCTTCTTGGTCTGGTGCATCTCCGGATCGCGGGCTTTCGCCGCGTTCTTGGTCGAGGGCGGCGCGGCGATGATGGTCGCGTCCACGATCGTGCCGCTCTTGAGCAGCAGCCGCTTCTCTTCAAGCAGAGATCGGATCTCGGCAAAGATCCGCTCCGTAAGCTGGTGCTGCTCCAGCAAGTGGCGAAAGCGCAGGATCGTCGACTCGTCCGGAATGTCGTGGCCATGCAGCTCGATGCCGGCGAAGCGGCGCATCGACTCGATGTCGTACAGCGAGTCCTCGGCTTGCGGGTCCGACAGATTGAACCAGTGCTGCATGAAGTAGATGCGCAGCATTTGCTCCATCGGCTTCGGCTGCGTCCCATTGCCCGCTCTCGGGTAATGCGGCTCGATCAGCGCCAGCAGCCGGTTCCACGGAATCACCGCGTCCATCTCGGCCAGAAAACGCTCGCGGCGCGTGATCTTGCCCTTCCGGTCCCACGCCACCGAGGCAAATGTGGTCTGCTTCATCGTTCCTCAATTACCACGATCGGTGCTGAATCCTGCACGCAGTATCGATCATCCATGACTACCTGTGCAGAGGTTCCCTAGGAAGGTTGGAGCAGCACGACAATGGTCCAGTTCCGATTGCCACCGAATTCACGTTACGAGCACCGGCCTGGTCGCCACCATCCGGCGTCGGCCGGAGCCGCTCGCTTGAAGCAGTTCCGGATCTATCGCTTCGACCCGGAGTCCAGCGAACCGCCGCGGATCGATACTTACGAAGTGGACCTGGATCGCTGCGGCAGCATGGTCCTTGACGCGCTGATCAAGATCAAGAATGAAGTCGACGCGACGCTGACCTTCCGCCGTTCCTGCCGCGAGGGCATCTGCGGTTCGTGTGCGATGAACATTGACGGCCTGAATACCCTCGCCTGCACGAAACCGATCGAAGCGATCCGCGGTGACGTGCGGGTCTTCCCATTGCCGCACTTGTCGGTCGTCAAGGATCTGGTGCCGGACCTGACGCAGTTCTATGCGCAGTACGCCTCGATCAAGCCGTGGCTGCAGACCCGCGAGCCCGCGCCTGGAAACCGCGAACGGTTGCAGTCACCGGCCGACCAGGAGCAGATCGACCGGCCCTCGGCCTGCATTCTCTGCGCCTGTTGTTCCAGCGGCTGCCCGAGCTATTGGTGGAACAGTGAGCGTTGCCTCGGGCCGGCTACACTGCTGGCGGCTTATCGCTGGATCGTCGACACGCGGGATGAGGCCGGCAAGGAACGTCTCGATCAACTGGATGACGCGTTCCGCCTGTATCGCTGCCACACGATCCTGAATTGCGTCGAGGCCTGCCCGAAGGACCTCAACCCGGCGCGCGCGATTGGCGAAATCAAGCGACGGCTGGCGAATCAGGGCGGCTGAATCATGGCGCAAGGATCACCCGGTATCCTGCGCTGGCGTTGTCGCCGCGGCATGAAGGAGCTCGACCTGCTGCTGACTCACTGGCTGGAACAGCATTGGGCCGTGGCGGATGCCGCTCAGCGCGAGTCCTTTGTCTGGCTGCTGGAGCAGCCGGACCCGGAGATCGCCGCCTGGCTGATCGGCGGTTCGCGCCCGAGCGATGCGGGTCACGCTGCGCTGGTCGATGACATCCTTCGCCGTCGAGATTGAACCGCCGGCCCAGCTCCGACTCGCGGCGCTGGCCTTGATGGTGCATCTTGCTGCGGCAGCAAGCCCGTGGATCGCACGTTGTCCAGCGTCGATTGCACTGGCACTGACGCTGCTCGCGCTGGGCGGATTCTTCGCGACGATCACACGGATTCCAGGTCCACACTGCGGGCTTCAGGCGCTGGTGCTCGACGCCAGCGCTTGCCAGGTTCGTCTGACGGAAAATGGCCCCTTGCTGCCAGCCTCGATTGGCGGCAGAACCAGGGCGTACCCGGAACTGGTGGTACTCGAGGTCGTCGTCGATGGCCGGCGCAGGGGCTGGTTGTTGCCGCGCAGGGCGGTGGCACCGGCTCAATTTCGCAGGCTCAAGGCCCTGATCCGACTGACTTGCTAGAATCTGGCGGTTAGCTCACAAAAGGAGGCGCGTTAGCTCGCCCGCAAGGGCCCTTGCGAACTATCGGAGGGTCGGCCGGTCATAACCGGCGTGAATGCGGACAGCACAGCGCGGATCGTCGAGCCGATGCGGGCTGAAGCAGGTGATATTGCGCTGGTGCGCCGGGTGCAGAAGGGCGACAAGTCCGCCTTCGACGCCTTGGTGCTCAAGTATCAGCACAAGGTGCTGAAGCTGGTGCAGCGTTATGTCCGCAATCCGACCGAAGCGGAGGACATCGCCCAGGAGGCCTTTATAAAGGCGTATCGGGCCTTGCCGGCGTTTCGTGGCGACAGCGCCTTTTATACCTGGCTGTACCGGATCGCGATCAATACCGCCAAGAATGCACTGGTCGCCAATCGCCGCAGACCCGTGTCCTATGATTTCGATCTGCAGGACTCGTCACAGGTGCAGGCACATGCCCGGCTCGCGGACACGGAAACCCCGGAAGCGCTCGCGCTGACGGATGAGATCCGCCGTACCGTCAATGAAGCCATCGAGGCGCTCCCGGATGATCTGCGACTCGCAATTGTGCTGCGGGAACTCGAGGGCCTGAGTTACGAAGAGATTGCCAAGTCAATGGAATGCCCGGTAGGAACCGTCCGTTCGAGAATTTTCCGCGCGCGCGAAGCGATCGATCGCAGCCTGCGCGAGGTGTTCGACGGCGGCCTCGGGCGCATCGGAGATCTTTGAATGACTGACCAGATCAAGGAACAGCTTTCAACTTTTCTGGACGGCGAACTGCCGGACCAGGAAACGGCATTGCTGCTGAAGCGCCTCGAGCGTGACGATGACTTGCGTGGTGCGCTGTCACGCTATTCGCTGATCGGCGCGGTACTGCGCAGCGACGGCGATGTGCCGGCTGCGCGGCAGGTCGCTGCGCGGGTCAGTGCCGCAATTGCGCGCGAGCCGGTGCGCATGAGCACAGTGCTGCGGATTCCAGATCGCGGAGCGCTGCTGCGGTCGATCGGCGGACTCGCGATTGCCGCCGGTGTTGCGGTCGGTTCCGTGCTGCTGCTGCAGCAGGTCGGCTGGCAGGATGCGTCAGCACCGGAAGCGGTCATGGCGCAGGTTGCCGAGTCGCCGCTCGTCCCGGTTTCAGCCATGACCGACGGCGAGGCGGCGCCCGCGAACAGCTACGTGACGCCACCCGCAGGCAACGCGCCGGTTGGGCTTGCGCCGGCTGAACTGGCGAACTATCTGGTCGCCCATTACGGATTTGCCTCGCCGCTCGTTCGTCGCAGCGTCGGCGCCGGCCTGATCAGCGCGGCGGATGAATCCACCCTGGTCGATGTAGAGGCCGAAGTTACTCAGGTCGGGCAGTGATTCCACGGCCGCGCATCGTGTTGGCGCTGTGGCTGGCGGCTACACCTGCCGCGGCCGACAGCGGCCAGGAATGGCTCGACCGCATGGCGGAGGCGCTGAATAGCGCGAGTTATGTCGGCGAATTCGTCTCCGAATCCGCCGGCCGCAGCGAACGTCTCAGCATCGTTCACCGGGTCCGCGACGGGATCGTGTCGGAGCGCCTCGTTTCGCTATCCGGCAATGGCCGTGAACTGGTGCGCGAAAACGATGAGGTCGTGGTCTACCTGCCGGACCAGAAACTCGCAATCATCGAACGGCGTTCGGGCCGCAGCGACCTGCTGGGGGCACTCCCGCAATTCTCAGGGGAGATGTCCTCCTGGTACAACGTGGACTATGTCGGACGCGAGGCGACGATCCTCGGCCCCACAGCGGTCGTGGCGGTCCGGCCGCTGGACGGCTATCGCTTCGGCTACCGGCTATGGATCGACGTGAATTCAAACATGCCGGTGCGCAGCGACCTGTCCGATGCCGCAGGGCGGGTGGTGGAGCGCCTGCGATTCACGCGGCTCGAATTCGACCAGGACATTCCCGATTCGGCATTTGAGCCGGCGCTGGATCGCAGCAAACTACGCTGGGTTCGGCAGTCGCCGCAGGCCGATGACGCCGCGCCGGCCTGGCGGGCCGCGCAGATGCCGCCTGGCTTCCGACTGTCGGTCAGCGGCACGCAGGCCGTGGCCGGAGCCAGTGGGCCAGTGAGCCATCTGGTCTACACGGACGGCCTCGCCTGGGTATCGGTGTTCATCCATGCGCCGACGCCTGGCAAGGCACCAGTCCAAGGGTCCGGCGGCTCAGGAGTTGCCTCGGCGTTTTCGACGATCGTCGACGGCCATCAAGTGACGGCGGTCGGTGAAGTGCCACCACGCACGCTGAAGATCATCGCGACGGGATTGCGACCGGCAGTCACACCGGCGTCGGCCCAGTCGGCGAGCGATCGCGGCAACTGACCGACTGATTGATGCCGGATTCCCGGTTCACCGTTTACACCCGCGAAGACTGCCTGCTCTGCGACGAGTTCATCGTCGAGCTTGCGCGCACGCTCGGAGCGACGTCCGAATCCTTTGAGGTGCGCGATGTCGATGCCAACCTGGTCACGCGCCGTCGTTTCGGGCTCAAGATTCCGGTATTGACTTGTAACGGCAGCGTCGTGTGCCACGGCCATCTTGACCGCGATGCAGTTCTGCGGCTGCTATAATAAAAAATTACCCGGGCCCGCCTGTCCGGTCATCACGTGTCCGGCTTCCCCCTGATGCAGCAAATACGCAATTTCTCGATTATTGCGCATGTCGACCACGGCAAATCCACGCTCGCCGACCGGCTGATCCAGGTTTGTGGCGGTCTCGAAGCCCGTGAAATGCAGGAGCAGGTGCTCGACTCCATGGATCTCGAACGAGAACGTGGAATCACGATCAAGGCCCAGTCGGTGTCGCTCACGTATCACGCGGCAGACGGCAAGGATTACCAGCTCAATTTCATCGACACGCCGGGCCACGTCGATTTTTCGTACGAGGTGTCGCGCTCCCTCGCTGCCTGTGAGGGCGCACTGCTGGTGGTCGATGCGGGGCAGGGAGTCGAGGCGCAGAGTGTTGCCAATTGCTACACGGCGCTCGAACAGGGCCTTGAGGTGCTGCCGGTCATCAACAAGATCGATCTGCCATCGGCCGATCCGGAACGGGTGATCGAAGAGATCGAGAACATCATCGGCATCGAGGCAAAGCATGCGGTGCGGGTTAGTGCCAAGACCGGTGAGAACGTAGCCCTGCTGCTCGAGGAACTGGTGCGGCGGATACCGCCGCCGCGCGGCGACACGGCCGCGCCGTTGCAGGCTTTGATCGTGGATTCGTGGTTCAACAACTATTTCGGCGTGGTGTCGCTGGTGCGGGTGATGAATGGCGTGCTGCGCCCGAATGATCGTATCCAGGTGATGTCGACCGGGCGTGGCTGGCAGGTGGACAAAGTCGGGCGCTTTACGCCGAAGCGTATCGAGGCGGCGGCATTGTCCGCTGGCGAAGTCGGCTGGATGACCGCCGGCATCAAGGACATCGACGGTGCGCCGGTCGGCGACACCATTACCGGCGAATCACGTCCCTGCGAGATACCGCTGCCCGGCTTCAAGATGGTGCAGCCGCGCGTTTTTGCCGGCCTGTTCCCGGTGCAGTCCGATCAGTACGAGGGATTCCGCGACGCTCTGCAAAAGTTGCGACTCAATGATTCCGCTTTGCACTACGAGCCCGAGGTGTCGACCGCGCTTGGCTTCGGCTTTCGCTGCGGATTCCTCGGCCTGCTGCACATGGATATCGTCCAGGAACGACTCGAGCGTGAGTATGGCCTGGCGCTGGTCACCAGTGCGCCGACGGTCGTCTACGAGGTGGTCGGCTACGACGGCGAATTGACGCTGGTGGACAATCCAGCACGCCTGCCAGAGAGTTACCGGGAGCTGCGCGAACCGATCATCACGGCCAACATCCTGGTGCCGCCCGAACACGTTGGCAGCGTGCTGAGACTTTGCCAGGAAAAGCGCGGCGTACAGAAGAAAATGCAGCAGCTCGGCAAGCAGATGTCGCTGCAGTACCAGCTGCCGCTCGCCGAAGTGGTGCTCGATTTTTTCGACCGGCTGAAATCCGTAAGCCGCGGCTACGCGTCATTCGACTACGAGTTCAGTCATTTCCAGCCGGCGCCGCTCTCGCGCCTCGACATGCTGATCAATGGCGACCGGGTCGATGCCCTGTCGATGATCGTGCACCGCGATGCTGCATACCAGCGCGGCCGCGAACTGGTGGACAAGATGCAGGAATTGATTCCGCGGCAGATGTTCGAAGTCGCGATCCAGGCCGCGATCGGCGGTCAGGTGATCGCCCGGGCGACAGTCAAGGCGCTACGCAAGAACGTGCTTGCCAAGTGCTACGGCGGCGACATCACGCGCAAGCGCAAGCTGCTGGAGAAGCAGAAAGCGGGCAAGAAGCGCATGAAGCAGCTCGGCACGGTTGAAATCCCGCAGGAGGCATTCCTCGCGGTGCTGCAGGTCGGCAGGAAATGACAGGCAGGAGTCCATGATGGTTGTTGATTTTGCATTCATTCTGGTGATGCTGGCCCTGGTCACTGGCGTGGTCTGGGGGGTCGATCACTGGGTGTTCGCGCCGCGTCGCGCCACGCAAGGCGTCACGAAAGAGCCGCTGCTGGTCGATTACGCGCGGTCGTTCTTTCCGGTGATCGTCGTGGTGCTGGTGCTGCGCTCGTTCCTTTACGAGCCATTCAGGATTCCGTCGGACTCGATGATGCCGACGCTGGTCGAGGGCGATTTCATCTTCGTCAACAAGTGGCGCTATGGCCCGCGGTTGCCGGTGCTGAACCTGAAATTGTTCGAAATCGGCCGGCCGACGCGCGGCGATGTGATCGTGTTCCGGAACCCGAACGAACCCTCGGTGGTGCTGATCAAGCGGCTGGTCGGGCTGCCCGGCGATACGATTCGCGTGGTGGGCACCCAGGTGTGGGTGAACGGTAGGCGGTCGCAGATCGAAACTGGTGGGTTGTACTCCGGCCCCAAGAGCGAGCAGTATCCGTTCACGAATGTGGGCGAGGAGCAGCTCGGCGACATGACCCACGGCGTCCTGCTGGATCCTGCACGACCCGGCCTGGAAGGCGAGTGGCGGGTGCCGCCGGGCCATTTCTTCATGATGGGCGATAATCGCAACAACAGCCGCGATAGCCGTTTTGCCGATGTGGGTTTCGTGCCGGAAGACCAGGTCATCGGCAAGGCAGAGGCCATCTGGCTGTCGCTCAATCCGGAGCAGGAATGACCCCGACTCCGGATTGAGCGACAGCCAGATGGCCTCTGCCTTGCC